>NZ_LMVE01000092.1:0-78474 GCF_001432185.1 Cylindrospermopsis sp. CR12
TCTAAAGAATCAATTTCATCCAGAAAGACCACTAAGGGTAGGGGGGAAGCCATGGCCCACCCTTGTAGGACTGTTTGAATATCTAGGGGAGAAGTCTCGGTCTCCCTTTGAATTTGGGTTAAAGTGGGCAAGGGTAATTTTCGGAACCGAATTTCATTCTGCCAACGTCTGAGGATACTTTGTTGCGCTTGTTCTGGTGCATCTGGAAATGGCGCACCGGTTTCTACGGTTAACATCACAGCTAGGTATTGCCCACTGTCAGTTAATTCTTGAGCTAAGGCCATCATAGCAGTGGTTTTGCCTACTTGTCGCGGTGCATGAATGATAAAGTAATTTTCTCCATCAATTAATGCTTTCAACTGAGGTAGTCGCCCTGTGGGAGAGAGCATATAGTGAATGTTGGCTTTGCACGGACCAGCAGTGTTAAATTGTTTAGGCATAATGACATAATCAGTTCTAAGTATAAAATATGGATTTGAGGACAAATTCAAGTAAAATGGGAGTTTATCACTTAATATCTTTAGTATGCTTGATATATTACCTTTTCAATTCACGATAGATAAAGTAGCCATCGCTGGTTCTTGTTTATGGTCTTTAGCTTTATATTTGGCTTTAGCATCCATTAGAGAATGGATAATCACACAATTAAATCGCTGGTTTAATTTTGCCGAGCGGTTTCTATATACTAGCGAGACGGAATTTGAAAAAACCCGCACAGCTAGAGAGTCTCAAAATGCTTTTTATGCTTCAATTATGAGCATTTTACCTTTCTTGGTATTTGGTGCATTATCCTACTGGGGTCTGGAAATTAGTTTAGGTTCTAGTTGGGGAATTAGTACTGGTATACTCACTACTGTGGGTGCTAGCATCTATGAATTAGGAAGAATAAACGGAAAAAATTCAGACTAGATGTGCTTAACCGTAAAAATGTACTACTTCCCCAACCTCAACAATTAAATTTCTCAGTTATTATTCATGGTGATGAAAATGAAGACCAATGAAAATATCATAGAGAAATTCCAAAAAATCCTTTTTTTGTAATAAACCGGAAGTTTGGGGGCTACCTTTCTCGTCTAGTAAGGGCTTCATCATGTAGTAGGCAGGTTGATAATTGTACCAAGTAATTGAAGGCCACAAATGATGAATTAGATGGTAATTCTGCCCTAAAATTAGCATATTAAGGATTTTGCCAGGATATACACGAGCATTCTTCCACCGATCGCGCTCTACAAATGGACGATGTGGTAAGTAATCAAAAAAGAATCCCAGTGTTATACCTACTACAAAAGCTGGGACAAACCAGAAGTTGAGAATATACCCTAAAAAGTGATATTGAATGGAAATATAGACAATAGTAAAGATAAGCAATCGGCTAAGGAACCATTCTAGTAGTTCATATTTACGCCAAAGTTGCCTTTGAAAGAAAAACACCTCATGGTACAAAAATCTCACCGCGATTAACCACAGTGGACCACCTGTGGAAACATAATGATCCGGGTCATCTTTGGGATGATTGACATTGCCATGGTGTTGTAGGTGTACTCTGGTAAAAACTGGGAAAGCAAAGGCTAGTACTAGGGCACTAGCATGACCCAATATGGCGTTAGCTATTCGGTTACGATGGGCTGATTGATGACAAGCATCATGAATAATCGTGCCTGAGAAATGTAAGGACAGGGTGTTGATGCCAAAACATAACCAATGGGGCCATTCCCATACCCAGTAACCACAGCTAGAAAGTACCAACATAGTTACTACTGCAAAGAATAGCAACACGGTTGGATTCAGACCTCCAGGGGGGTCTAAAAGTTCTTTGGGGGGAATTGTCAGCGGCTTTTTTGCCTCCGACGTGAGCATTACTAACTCCTTTGCTGTCTTAAACCAACATTATCATTAACTATATCAATCCTCACTATACATTAAATATCTCCAGAATTGATCCTGAAATCTGGTGAAATCATGCTTTTAGCCAGAGTGCTTAGGAAAAGCGCCTAGGTGGCTGCGGTTTAGTTAGAACTGTCTGTTTGTATGATTATTAAATTTTCTGTACAAGTCATACCAATAATATGTCCCTAACCAGATCACTGATAATAATCCTGCTAAACTGAGGGTTAGACCAGTAAAGGGAACTAAAAATGCAAATACGGGTAAAACCGCTCCAGCAATGGTACAAATAATTGCTGCTAATCCTAATTGACGATTCCCACCCAACCCGTAAATTAAACCTATTAACACCAGTGAAATTATTAACCAGGCCATTTCTCCACTCATAAACCTTGACGTATATGTTAAAGTTAATAAGCTGGTAAAGAACACTCCCCCGGCGATCGCCAGATTTTGTAAGCTCATGGGTACGGTTAAGTATAGTAGTAATATCCACCACAAAAATAATCCTGGTGCTAATAATAATAAGCGAGGTATAATTCCGGTTTTACCTATGGGTTTAGTAGCCGTAAACACACCGAAAGGATTTTTGACAGAAACATTATCATCAAAAATCCAAGTGAATTGACTATTACCTCCATCTCTTTTTATTTCTTGGGGAACTATACCACTGGCAAAATCAGCATTGGGAAATCTGGCAATAGCTGTGAGACGGAAACCAGAGAGTAACTGATTAGTGGCATTGTATACCCAACGCGGTCCCCCTTGTGCTTGATAACTAACTTTGATGGTGGCTTGCTCTCCAGGATTTAAGTCCAAGGGAAATCCATAATCTTCTGGACTGGTCTGTTCTAGTCTTGTCCCTTCTCTCTCCACTTTATATCCAGATAAGAGAGAATAGCCGTATGGTGGTGGTGCTTCAAATATAAACTGATTTTTATTATTTAGGGTATTGACTATTTTGTACTCACCAGTATAGTCAGTAATATAAATGGCACTGCGATTTTGCACGTCTACACTTTGATCAATAGTCACTTGAATTTGGGAACCAGCCAAATTTAAATACCGGGTGACTTTTTGCTTGTCCGTCACCTTGACAATTCTATCCCTGACTCGGGTTGTGTAGCTATAGGGTTCCTCAGTTATATAACTAACACGAGGTGCGTTGTGTTCTAATCTATCACCAGCAACAGATTCAGTTACCTTAGCCACCTTTGCTTGCTCCCAGTGATGGTAACGATTACTCAGGGTGGAAGTTAGGAAAAATCCCGTTACTGATAGAATTAACACCAATGCAAAGTGTGGTATGCCACGCAAAATTTGGGAATAACGAACTGACCAATCTCGCAAAAAATCCGCCTGCATTTCCGTTTCCCGTCTTAGGGAAAAACTGATCAAGGCGATCGCCACTCCCAAACCAATAATTAAAAACACTACTAATAGTGAATTTTCAACTACTTGAGTACCGAACCTGATTAATTCATCAGGATGTGTGAGGTCGGGTAAACTGGGAATACCCTGAGCAGAGGAAGATATAGCTGAAGTTTCCATTTTCCCATTCCTTAGGGCTGAAGGATTTTTATAAGAATACGCATTAAGCTTTCCAGCTCATCTGGTACTCGATATAGATTTAATACTTGTTGAATTTGCTTACTACCCCGATGCAGAATTCCAAACTGCCAGATGTCACCTGTGGAAACAGCTCCGTGGAGAATGGGTTCTTCGCTGGTACTCCAGATATCAAGGGCAATCAGCTCGACTGCAAGTTGGGTAAAACCTCTAGTGAGATCTGCATTTTTTGCTTCAACAATCAGGAGTTTACCTGCGGAGTATAAGTAGTAATCAAGGCAACCTTTAAGCTGTTCACTAACATTTAAGGAATATTCTACCCTAAGTTGGGCATGAGTATAATGTAGTACATCTATTAATAAGGGAGCAATGAGTAGTTCACGGCGAGCAGCTTCGCTGGTGAGGCTAATATAGGGGAGGCTTTCTTGGATCCGGGTTTTTAGGTCGTCCAGTCGGTCAAGATTAATGTCTGACTGGGGGAGAGATAATGTTGACCGTTGGAACTCATAACCGAGTTCTCCCAGAATATCCTCCGGTTCATAGGTCATTTCAAAGTATTGCCGGAAAGTGTAAGAATGTCCCGGTTGTAAAATAGCGGGTCTCATTTGGGTTAAATTCCTGGAGGCAATTTGCGGTTACATTGAGCTGACAATTTATGCTATTGTATAGCAAACTGTCAGACCATAATAACAATCCTTACTGGAACGGAAGTTAAATTCCCCAGTTTCCAGTAAAAAAATCTAGTAATATGCCCATAGCAATTGATTTTGGTACGAGTAATACGGTAATTACCCGATGGAACCCTGTCACCCAGCAACCAGAAACCCTCAGTTTGCCAGGGTTATCTACTCGACAGGGTTTGAATCCTCCTTTGATACCCAGTTTAGTTTATATAGAAGCAGCAAATCAAGATAAGGTGTTAATTGGTCAGCAGATACGAGATCGGGGTTTAGATCTCATGGGTGATAGTAGATTTTTTCGCAGTTTTAAACGGGGTGTTGGAGCAGATATTCAGGGTTTCTTACCAGAAATAGATGGGGAAACTATTACTTTTGAAAAGGTGGGCACATGGTTTCTCCAGGGGATAATAGGGGAGTTATTATCTATTGAGGGCGGATTGGACTCTTTGGTATTAACCGTTCCAGTGGATAGTTTTGAAGTTTATCGTTATTGGCTAGGCAAAGTTTTTCAAGCTTTGCCAGTTACACAAATTAGAATGTTGGATGAGCCTACCGCTGCTGCTTTAGCATACGGTGTAAAAGAGGCAGAAAATTTGTTAGTGATTGATTTTGGCGGGGGAACTCTAGATCTATCTTTGGTGAAGCTGGATAAAAAAGACCCAGTAGATAATAAACCTGTGGGGTTTTTATTAAAATGGGGAAATAAATCTTTGGCACAGGACTCTCTACAAAAGGTAAAAACAGCCAAGGTCTTAGCCAAATCAGGACAAAACCTGGGTGGCACAGATATTGATAATTGGATAGTTGATTATTTTGTGACAACTCAGGGATTGCCAGTTAATTCTATTACTACTAGATTGGCGGAGAGGTTGAAAATTGAATTGTCTACCCACAATCAAGCTGGAGAGGTCTACTTTGACGATCAAAATTTTGCCAGTTATGAGTTAGAGTTGAATCGTCAGACCTTAGAAACTATTCTCCAAGATCGGGGATTTTTTGCCAAATTGGATGAGACTATGTTGAATTTATTACAACAGGCTCGTCATCAAGGTGTGCAAATAGATGATATTAGCGCAGTTTTACTGGTGGGTGGCACGGTACAATTACCTGCTATACAAAAGTGGATCCAGCAATATTTTCCACTAGAAAAAATCCGTTGCCAAAAACCTTTTGAGGCGATCGCCCAGGGTGCTTTACAAATCACCCAAGGTTTAGAAATAAAGGACTTTCTCTATCATAGCTATGGGATCCGATATTGGGATAGACGGAATCAACGTCATAGTTGGCAACCAATCATCAAAGCTGGACAATCTTATCCCATGACTCAACCAGTAGAATTAGTATTAGGTGCTTCTAGGGAAAATCAACCTAGCATTGAATTAATTATAGGGGAACTAGGGGAAACCACAGGTGCTACAGAAGTTTATTTTGATGGCGATCGCCTGATTACTCGTCAGGTCAACTCTCCAACCACTCTAGTCAAACCCCTAAATGACAGTGATAGAAAAATCGCCCAACTCACACCCCCTGGTTTTCCAGGGAGCGATCGCATTAAAGTTAAATTTCAAGTTGACGAGGAACGGTTTTTAAAAATCACAGTAGAGGACTTATTGACCAATAGTACATTAGTTGAGAATCAGATTGTAGCTCAGATAAATTGAACCGGTATCAATGTTAAGCTGTTGCTGAGTGCCACTATGAGGTGAAAACCAGAAAGATCCTTGATTTCTTTGAGAAATCAAGGATCTCAAGAAAATAAGTTGCTAATGCAAAATCAGCTAAATACTGGTGAGAGAACTAATACTAGGAGCAAAGAAGTATTCACCACCTTTCATATGTACCCAAAGACCAAAATTAAAAGTATTAGATTGGTCGCTTTTTTCAGGTTTTCCCCAAGCCACAGGCCATTTTTGATTTCTATCAGCATCGGGTCCTGTTTGACCAATAATGGGATCTACTCCCACATTCCACTCAACAAAGTTACTAGCATTAGCCCAAGCTGCTTGCATGAAATTAAATTGATTTTCAAGATCAGCCTGAAAGCATAAGAACAGTAATCCTGAACCCGTAGAAGTTGAGTTGGTATAGTCAGTTTCTCCATAACTAACAGCACGACGGGCAATTCTATGATTGCGCTCCGTTTTTAATGCATCCTCAAAACTCTCTCCAGATGAAATTACTCTTCCTGTATCTCCCCTAGGATTAGTTTTACGGACGTGAGTATGAAATGGACACTTATAAGCCTTTTCATCTTCACTATAATCAAAATCATTACCATAGTCTCCACCAGGCTTATCTGCAAGTGTTAGCGGTGTGCCATCACGGAAGCGTCCCATCATTAATGCGCCAGCTAATTCCTTGTCTACCCCTAATTTTTCAGCCAGGTCTTTCTCTGCATCAAGAAGAGCAATCACATCCTGTTCCAGTTTGCGATATACCAAGTAACTACCGTAGCTGTCTTCTGACTTACCATTTGGATCTTTGGCTAAAACAAGACTGAGAGGGGCGCGGGGATCCCATTTACTAAAGTCATCAGATGTTTTCGCCTTTTGGATATCACTTTTAGTAAATAAAGGTTGACTGATACCATCAATAAACCCAAAGTGTTCAATGTGGTCTCCCTTTTCATTTTTGAGGATGAAACCATCTTCTCTATGAACAACTTGAGCCATGAGATACAATGTTCTAGTTATTTGATTAACT
The DNA here is from genome assembly GCF_001432185.1 of Cylindrospermopsis sp. CR12. NCBI lineage: Bacteria > Bacillati > Cyanobacteriota > Cyanophyceae > Nostocales > Aphanizomenonaceae > Cylindrospermopsis > Cylindrospermopsis sp. CR12. The sequence continues at coordinate 6,837 of NZ_LMVE01000092.1, forward strand.
GTTTGCAGCAGGCTCACTAAATTATCATCAGCAATCAGCAATAAAGCATGAATTTCTTCCTGAAGGCCTGGTTCCCACTCTTCAATTACTGGATCACCCAATAAATTTCTGATGGTATCATTTTTCATACCAAATCTAAAGGGCTGATTGCCAGGAATTTGAAAAGACCGAAATTGCAAATATTCGTAACCTGCATGAGAAAGAAAGAAATTAATAAATGGTTTACCCGCAATCTTTTCGGTTCTGTACAATTCAGCTTCAGCTGCTTGCTGATGTGCGGATGTTATGTTCTTTGCAAATTCTCTAATCCAGTCTTTTAAGGGTTCAACTTGACCGGGCTTAAACTGTAAAAATAAATGTACAGTATGATCTCTTCCGTGTCCCTTGAGAATATTTCCTTGTAAATCAAGGAGCAGCTCTTCGTATATGCCAGGATTACTGGTGTCAATACCTTCTTCCAAAAGAGTTTGCAAATCGTCTTCCGTAAGTGCCATTTTATCAATTCCTCTGTTTGATTCATGTTTGATTTTATCGAGACACTGTTGCCATTTTCAATCAGGGCAACAGTGTGGACAGTGCTAGGATTCTAGCTTAACGAACTTAGCCTCCGAAGGTTTACCAATGTCGTTAACATAAAACATCATGTAGTAACCGGGTGGATAAAGATTAGCGTTTGTGGGAGCCTTAAAATTGATGGTAGAATTATCTGCTGATACATTCTCAATTTCTAGATCTGCTAGCCTTTGTCCATAGTCAAAAGAGTGAGTCCCTGAACTTAATTTAATCAGGACTAGAGAACTATTACTGGTAGCATTTTTCAAAGAAACTGTCTGCAATTCTCCATATTTTAAAGTTGTAGGAGCATCAACAATTTCTGGTCGTAGTCCGGACTTAAACAGATAAGGTGGACTAAAAATTTCTGCCTGCCAAATTTCCGCAGGAACAAACGGTTCTGGATCCCCATCTACAAAGTAAGATTTGGGAGACTCATAGTACTTAGCTAAATCAAATGTTTCCACCTCACCTGATGCGTTTTTGAACTCAGGTATTGTGTAGTATGTTTTAGGATTTGGTAGAACATCAACGTGTACTGTTCCATCCATGGCTCTACCTGCACGACTGGGATTACCACCAATCACTAGTACCCGTGCATCGGGTAATAACAAGGCATTATTATGATAAAGCCTGGGAAATTTTCCGGGATTCATAGTTTCGGTTTTATAACCGCCAGGAGATAATGGATCAGCTGTCATTAGTACTGGTTCTTGAATAGGTTTGTATTCTCCATATTCTCCACCATTAACTGCTAAAATTTGCTTAGAAGGAAGAATTACAGCCTGAACCATAGAGCGGGGTTTAGCAAAAAAATCCGGATAGGCTTCCCATTCTCCATTAGGCTTACCACTATTTTCTGGTGCAGACCAACGCTCTAAACTGGAGGCGATTCTTACTCCTTTAGCCGCCAAACCATCATTATACTTACCCAGGTAAGGACGACCAAAGTTAATATCATTAGTACCAATGATTCCTCCCATTAGTAAGACATCACCTTCCTTATTGGGATCTAAGATTCCAGTCCCATAAACTTTGGATACGTCTTTTCTGTTTGGTCCAATTTCAAAACTTACGGAAAATTTACCCTGGCTATCCTGCTTAATTGACATTAAATAGGTTTTGTTGCTTTCGTGTATTTCCAATGGTGATTTACCTGCACCATCACCCGTGATTAATAATTTGCCATCAGGAGTCGGAAATATTCGTGGATAAATATCGATGCTGTCGTAAGCATCTATAGTTCTGGAAACTGTTTTACCGTTGTAGATATAGTTGTCCTGATAGGTAATTTTAGTGTTAAACGGGCTATTTTCTACATAAGTCAGATCAATGAACTGAAACTTCTTAGTTATTGGATCAAATATCTCAACTGAAGGTGTGATCTGATTTGGCTTATCATACTTTAATCCAGAAAAAATAACCAATTTTCCATCTGCTAAGGTCACGGGACTAGGATACCAACGCCCTTCTTTTAACTGACCAAGAGTGCCCCAACTGTTAGTTTGCCAGTTATATACGTTAGTTTGTTTTGAACCTTCGAATTTTTCACCTGGATAGTACCGATGGGAACCGCTAACAAATACTACGTTACCATCTGCTAAGTGGACATTACCGGAACAAAAGGGGTCGTTACTTTTTCCATTGGCAATAGATGGAGGCGAAGCAATTCGTTCAAATGTATTAGTTTTAGGATCAAATAAGGTAGAATTGTTGACTACATTATAGTCCCTACCATTTACTCCATCGATAAATTGGTTACCGGTATTATCTTGTACTAAGGTGTTACGGTTACTGCTGCCATTAACCACTAATACTTTCCCATTAGGTAGTAGGGATGTGTGAACAGCTTGCATCCAATCCTCTCTTTTTTCTGGTAGTGGCACTGTTTGCCATTCTCCGCCATTAATACTCTCTAGATTGGCTGCAATCAGAGTATCAGCACTGACTATATTCGGATTAATTATTATTCCTAAACAAGTCAGTAAAATTATCAGAAGTCTTACTTTTTTATTCACGATTGAGTCTCAAGTTTGACACTGAGTAAAGAATACATTAACTGAATCTGCTAGGGTAAAAAATTTTTTCTTTTCTTAACAATTACATTGCTTACATTAAAATAAATTTTATTTATCATAATTTAGTACTTACAAAAATATTTTGACCATCAAAAGTTTCGTTTTTTTGAGATCTAAGCCGCTAAGTGGCTGATTTTGATAGTTCTTATTGTTAATTGTTATGGTATGACTGTCTTAGTCGCTAGCTTTATATATGCTGCACAACATCATAGTTAAGTAGGGAGGCACAATTATTTATAGGATGGGTCGAGTAACGAGACCCATGGGGGTGTTGGGTTTCATGCTTCAACCCAACCTACGTTGATCTTATATTTAATTCCACTCGCCTACTTAGCTCTAGCCAGGATGCCTAGGAAAACGTTGATAGGTAAAATCTGGGTAGTCTGTCCCCACATATAGCAGTTGACAGTAAACTTAAAATTAGTTAACATATAAGTTAACAACATTTAATGTAGTGCAATTAGCAGTCCCAGATAGATAAAACTGTTGTAGAGTAGGGGTTACAGGTTAAATAACTAAATACCATAACATTACACCCAACTGGTGATATAAAATATCATTTCTGCTCTATTTCATGAGACAATAGAAATGTGAGGATGTAAATATAAAGGAAGGGGAATTATGAAACGTGAACTTTTAGCTACTATAGCCCTGGTGGCTCCCCTATTGTTTGTTAGCTCGGTTAATGCTGGCAACAATCGTGATCTACAAAAACTTTTATCCACCGGTGAGTGTCAAAAATGCCAGCTGTCTCGGGTCAACCTGAGCGGTGCTCACCTGATTGGTGCAGACCTACGGGGTGCAAATCTCCAAGGAGCTGACCTAACAAGTGTCAACTTGGAAGGAGCTGACCTGACAGGAGCCAATTTATCAGGTGCCAATTTAACATCTGCCTTCGTTACCAATGTAAACATGAAACGGGCCAATCTCAACGGTGCCAATTTCACTAGTGCTGTGATTAATGATTCTAATGTTTATCAAGCATCTATGAATAACCTTACCATTACTGACGCCCAAATCTATAACACTGCCATTGGTGTTGGTGGAGAAGACGGACAGATTCCTGACTGGGACTAGGTGTAATTAGGTTAAACTTGCCCCAAACTAGTTGAGGCAAGTTTATTTTACCTCAAGCTAGAAACAGGTGAATTAACATACTCACTGGCTGCTTGCTTAAGAACGGCTGCCTTATCAGTACGCTCCCATGGTAAGTCCAGATCAGAACGTCCCAAGTGACCATAAGCTGCGACATCCTGATAAAAACGTCCGCCCCTCTCACTGGGTAAATTCCTTAGATTAAAGGCGTGGATGATTCCTGCAGGACGCAGTTCAAAGTTGTCTTTGACTAATTGCAGTAAAACTTCATCATCCACCTTGCTAGTACCAAAAGTATCTACAAAAATACTCACAGGTCTAGCCACACCAATAGCATAACTTAACTGAACCTCGCATTTTTCAGCCAATCCAGCCGCAACAATATTTTTTGCTGCGTAGCGAGCTGCGTATGCGGCAGAGCGATCTACCTTAGTGGGATCCTTACCAGAGAAAGCACCACCACCATGGCGAGAATAACCACCATAGGTGTCAACAATGATTTTTCTTCCTGTTAGTCCAGAATCCCCTTGAGGTCCACCAATAACAAATTTACCGGTGGGATTAACCAAAAACCGGGTAGTTTGGTCTGGCTTGACAGTAATATCACCAAATACAGGTTCTACCACTAAAGCCCACAAATCTTCCTTAATCTTGGCTTGCACTCCAGCCTCATCCGTAATATCCCCAATATTAGGTGTATGCTGAGTGGAAATCAAGATGGTATCTATACCTACAGGTTTACCATCTTCGTAAACTACGGTAACCTGGGTTTTGCCATCGGGACGTAGATATGACAAATCTCCAGTTTTTCTGACAGCTGCCAATCTACGAGCAATGCGGTGAGCCAAACTAATAGGTAAGGGCATGAGTTCGGGTGTTTCATTACATGCAAAACCGAACATTAGTCCTTGATCACCAGCCCCGATCTTATCAAATTGTTCTTCACTATCCTGAGTACGGGTTTCATGGGCAGTGTTTACACCTTGGGCAATGTCAGGTGACTGTTCATCTATAGCTAAAAGTACACTGGTGCTATTAGCAGAAAAACCGTTGACCGCATCGGTATAGCCGATTTCCGCAATTTTCTTACGAGCTAAATGCACGAAGTTGACGTTAGCTTTAGTGGTAATTTCACCAGTAATTAACACTAACCCGGTATTAACAACTACCTCTGCTGCCACCCGACTAGTAGGATCTTCCGTTAATAAAGCATCCAGAATTGTATCGGAGATTTGATCACAGATTTTATCTGGGTGTCCTTCAGTAACAGACTCGGAGGTAAATAAATAGCGTCGAGACAAGGGAAACTCCTCCTGGTAGAATTTGAATCACTAACTAAATTAAGGTCTTTCCGGGGGTGTGCCCAGAGGTCTTCTAGTTTAGTTAATTTATGAAATGATAACTATATTTATACAAACTGGCAATGTACATTTGTTATTCAGCCCAAAATGTTAACAAAATTATGAACTCAATCAGCTCACCCGAACAAAGTCCTATACTATAAAATATGTTTGCTAATGGCACAATCAATTAAAACAACTTAAATGCTAACCTGGTAATCCAAAAAAGGATTAATTATGCGGTTAAGAAAGTTGACTTCTGCTCCAAAGGTGGTAATTAAGTAACAGATGTGACAGAAAGCCAAGTCCAAAAGCTTGTATTGAACAGAGATTAGTGAAAAGAAAAGTAAAATTTTTATGGTTTCCCCAATTCGATTTTTAATGTGCGCCCCCGACCACTACGACGTGGACTACGTAATTAACCCCTGGATGGAAGGCAATATCCATAAGTCATCCCGCGATCGCGCTGTGGAGCAGTGGAATAAATTATATAAAGTAATCAAAGATCACGCTATTGTAGATTTAGTCACACCAGCGAAGGGTTGGCCAGACATGGTGTTTACAGCGAATGCGGGATTGGTTTTAGGCGAGAATGTGGTTCTCAGTCGCTTTCTACATAAAGAGCGTCAGGGGGAAGAACCCTACTTTCAACAATGGTTTGAAAACAACGGTTATAATGTCCAGGTTTTGCCCAAGGATCTACCATTTGAAGGTGCTGGTGATGCACTGTTAGACCGAGAGGGGCGTTGGTTATGGGCGGGGTATGGTTTCCGTTCTGAGCTGGATTCCCACCCCTATTTGGCTAAGTGGTTAGATATTGAGGTGATTTCCCTACGGTTGATAGATGATAGATTCTACCATCTGGACACCTGTTTTTGTCCCCTTGCAAATGGCTATTTGCTGTACTACCCCGGTGCGTTTGATTCCTACTCTAATCGAGTGATTGAAATGCGGGTAGCTTTGGAAAAACGCATTGCTATTGAGGAAAAGGATGCGGTCAACTTTGCTTGTAATGCGGTTAATATTGATCACATCGTGATTATGAACAAAGCCAGCGATGAACTAAAATTAAAGTTAGCTGAAGTTGGTTTTCAAGTTATTGAAACTCCTTTAACTGAGTTCCTCAAAGCTGGTGGTGCATCCAAATGTCTAACTCTGAGAGTAACAGAACCTGTAAGAGAAGAGGTACATGCTACAACCCAGGTGGAAAGTAGAATAATTCGATTGGAAGGACATTTGCTAGATGCAGGATTAATCAACCGAGCTTTGGATTTAATTGTGGACATGGGAGGAAGCTTCCAAGTCCTCAACTTTAATTTGGGAGAGCAGCGTCAAAGTACCTCCGCAGCAGAAGTCAAGGTTTCTGCACCATCTCATGATGTGATGGAAGGAATCTTCTCCAACTTGATTGATCTGGGTGCGGTGGATTTACCCCAAGATGAAAAAGACGCTAAACTAGAACCCGTTTTACAAGCGGGAGTCGCCCCTGATGACTTTTATGTCAGCACAATTTATCCCACAGAAGTTAGGATAAACGGACTGTGGTTCAAAGTAGAAAATCAACGCATGGACGGAGCGATCGCCATTTCTCAAACACCCAATGGAATGGTGGCAAAATGTAAGATTTTGCGGGATCTGGAAATTGGAGAGCAAGTAGTAGTTGATGTTCAAGGTATTCGCAGCATCCGTAAAACCGAATCCCGCGAGCAACGCAATGCTCAAGAATTTAGTTTTATGTCCTCCGGTGTTTCCAGCGAAAAACGAGTGGAACTGGTGGTCGAGCAAGTGGCCTGGGAATTACGCAAAATTCGTGATGCTGGTGGTAAGGTAGTGGTTACTGCAGGACCAGTAGTGATTCATACCGGTGGCGGAGAACATCTGGCTAGATTAATTCGTGAAGGTTATGTTCAAGGACTTCTGGGTGGAAATGCGATCGCAGTTCACGACATCGAGCAGAACATGATGGGCACATCTCTCGGTGTAGACATGAAACGAGGTATAGCAGTACGGGGTGGTCATAGACATCACTTGAAAGTAATTAATGCCATACGGCGTTTTGGCAGCATTGCTAGAGCAGTAGATGCTGGGGTCATCACCGGGGGTGTCATGTATGAATGTGTGAAAAATGATATTCCTTTTGTCCTAGCTGGATCCATTCGGGATGATGGACCTTTACCAGATACCCAAATGAACCTCATCTTAGCTCAACAGGAATATACCAAAATCATTCAGGGAGCAGAAATGATTTTAATGCTATCTTCCATGCTCCATTCCATTGGAGTGGGCAATATGACCCCTGCAGGAGTTAGAATGGTGTGTGTGGATATCAACCCAGCAGTAGTCACCAAGTTGAGCGATCGCGGTTCAGTTGAGTCTATAGGTGTAGTAACAGATGTAGGTTTATTCCTCAGTTTGTTAATACAGCAGTTAGACAAACTGACCAGTCCATACGTATCTAACATTGGCTAGTACCGACCTTGGAGGAAATAAAAATGACTGGGGGATAAAATCCTCCAGTCACACAAACATTTTACTAACTAAGTGGATCCGAGCAGAGTCGAACTGCTGTCCAAATTGGGTATTGACCCCCCGCTCACTCACAGGTTTAGCTTTTCTTACCCTCAAAGCTGGAATCGTTCATTATCCCGAACGTAGGATGCTCTGATTAAGTCTTAGCCAACAAGCCAACCAGAGAACACTTGTTAGAGCATCCGTTGGGGTTAGGTCTCTAGTCCTTAACGGAGTCACACCAGAGACGCTCGGACCTATAAGAGGTTATTAGGCAGCAACTAGGGCTTCCTTACGAGCAAATTTTACGATATTGTTCGCATTTACGTTGTTTTGAGCCTTTGATTTGCGAGAGGAGACTCACTCTCGACCTGAATCACAGAGTAGCTTTCGCCAACCTGTCGAAACCGTGACGGACCCATGCGTTTTAGGCTTACATTTATAATATATCACAAGATTTGCTAAATGTCCAGCACAAAAATTTTTTTTTAGAGGAGAGAATCAAGCTCAAAACATTTAACTCTTGGGAATTCAACAGATATTTCTCTGTAAACAATTTATATCGCATTTCGTCTAAGCTATAACTGTTGAATACAATAAAAGGAAATTCCTCATAAGTATGTCCTATGGGTAAAATATTAGTTACAGGATACAAAGAGCGAATATACATAGACAATATATCTTTAAATCGCATATCCTCCGGTTCTTGAGGGTGAGTTTCAAAGTATTGTTTCATCACATCACCACTAATAAACGCAAACAGAGGAAAAGCATAGTACTGATCTGCTTGTATATTTTCCTGATATTGATCATACTTTTGACTTTTTTTAGGTGCATTAATTAGTTTTTCTACCAATTCTATACCATCTTTTACCGCTGAGGTGAGATTTTCTGGATAACTGGGATTGGAACTAATATTTTTCAGTTTGTTTAAGAGTTCTTGGTTAGCATATTTTTGAATTTCTAAAAACATCATGGAATAGGACTGTCGAATTTGGGAACAGGGAACAATCAATAATCCACCACTAATATAAGCCAATTCTAAGGGAGTAAAATCTAATAGCTGATCTAATGTTTTAGTAGAATCGGCAAATTTGCTGTTAAAGCTTTCCTGAATTTTTAAATAACTCTCTTGTTCACTCTTGCTAGCAGTGAATTTAGCTCTACTCATTAATGATTCTAGTTTCATATAGGCATCTCGTAAGCAGGTATGACTTTTGTTATAACTATATTCTCTTTTAAGTTGGGTGATTAGATTTTCGATTTTACTAGCAAAGGAATCTCCCGCTGTAAAGACTGACTTTCCACCAATGGGAATCAGAATATAATTTTTCTTCCCTAGAGAGCCATAACCTTGAATTCTGGTCATGATGGATGCTTTGAGAATTAGTAGCAGATTTAATAAACTGAGGCAATTTTCTCTCACCGCTATCTCCATTTGATCACCATAGTAAAACGAACGTTCTGCTAAATAGAAATTGATATACTTATCTTGATTGTCAATATCATCTTCTCCTCTCCCTCTGTAAATTACCTGAATTATTTCCATGAGATTTTTCTCAATTTCAAATTTAGGAATCTCTACCAATATATGCTTGGCTTTAGGAAAGGACAATCCCCGACTTCCAGAAGCAGTCATAAATATAACTTTTGCCGTTTTTTGATATTTTTTAACTTCTTCTTTTTCTAATGATGATATATTGGCATGTATGGCTAAAAAATGCTGATTTTGTCTGAAATTTTCCTTACCTAGCTCCTGCTGAATTTTACAATCAATTCTGATAATTTGGACTTATTTTGGATATAAACTATAAATTGTTCAACATTGTCTTTTGTTAACAATTCTCGAATATCTTTAAATAGCTGTTCTTGACATTTTTTTTCTAAATCGGATTTGTTTTTTAACCTGGATTGATTATTGAACCGACATGATTCGACAATAATTTGATAGTTGATCGTTAAGCTCTTGGCTGGATAGGTATTTGTGTTAATCAGAATAGCATTCTTATTAGCAAATTCAAAACATTCTACACTGATAGGTTGAATGTGAGATTCTGCTCGTCTAAAGTAAATCTTGTTCGGTTGAGGAGAACCATCTTTTAAATGTTGAGATATCACATTTTTATCAACTATAGAAGCATCCGCTACAATAATTTTAGTATTAAAACCATTATTCTGGTCGCTTAATTGATACTTGTTGACAATTTTTTTAATCCCTTGCAAAAATTCTGCCCCTCCCTCATCTCCTGTAATTTCATCTATCATAATAAATAGATGTTTAATCCGACCAGATATATTGCGCATTCTTTCTGTTAAGACTTTATCTTCTTTAGTGTTGTATGCATCACTCAAGATTTTTTCTAGGTGTTTTAAGGTATCCCCACGCTCTGTTTTTCTGAGAGATTGAATGGAAGAAGTGGCAATAATTTGATTATGTTTTTGATCAGCAATTAGATGATATAGTCCTTGACAAATACTATTTAATACTCCCTTATTTTTTGTCCCCATATCCTTCAATGTGTCATCGGTTATTTGTGCCAATCTATTTTTTCTATGGGATATTCTCTCCATGTTGTTACTGTTAAGAAACCGTACATCCCCTAAAGTGAAGTCTTTTTCATATTTATTTGATGTATAAGCAACTGATAGTTCACCAAAGTTATCTTGAATCAAGTTGCTATCGCTGTTAATGGCGAATATTCCATCATCTACAAGTTTACCATCTTCCCGATTCTTAAATTTTTCAATAATATCCAAATTAACTTGTTTGCGAGGACTAACATAGAAAAATAAAAAACCTTCATCTTTATGTTCAATAATAAAATCCACAATGGCTGTGGTTTTCCCAATCCCAGGATTGCCAGTGAGAAATAAGTAGGTGTTGTCTGAAGCAAGATATCTTTTAATTAACTGATTATGTGCTTGTCTAAAGTTAGGTGTTCCCGTTAAATTCAAACTAGATACCAATTCTGATGGTACGGGAGCAACGGTGTTATAAAACCCTGTAATCGTTTCTGTATGACGTGGTAAAATATTGATGGTATCTGGGCTAATACCCATAATTGAATCAACCATTTTTTTACCTTGAGCAAAATTTCTTTGGGCATTCATGCGTATGTTATGAAAAACTCTTTGACGCACTTCCATAATTTCTTCCTGTCTATTATGTTCCCTATAAATTTGATAACAGGTTTCCAATAGTTCTAAATTTTCTCCAGGAAAAGTTTTCTATGGGCGCATTGTCTGTTTTTTCTTTTTGGTGTATTCTTAATAGGGGAACAAATATTTTTGACTGGTTCTCTAAAATAACATAGAGACAAATATAGGTAAGTAGGCTATAGGTGATTTTGTAAATAAATTCTTGATTGGTTTCTAATTGGTCTGTTTCCGAACGATGTGGAAATATTAACAATCTACGAGACTTTAAATGCTGATGATAGAATTTCTGCCCTTCTTTCATTGATAAAAACAACACCGGTAATACTTTGATACCTGGAACTAGATCATATTTCATATCAAATATTTGCTGATCTTCTGTTTTTAAAAAATGTATTTCGCTAATACTGATATTTGCTGGTAAAGTAATTAATAAGTTGCCTTGGGTTGTGGCTTCCCCTAGGTTAATATACTGCAAGCATTCTTTTGGTTTTTGTAGGACTTCTTTAAAGAAGGTGGTTCTTTTAATAATGGTATCAAGGTCATTTTCTAAAATACTTTCTTTCACAGAAATATGTAGAGGATAATGCCTAACTGGGTATGGGGTTTTACGTTTAATTATATTTTTTATCAGTTCTTTTGTCTTATTAATTTTTTCCTTTATCTTTAATTCCTCAAACCTCTTAATACAATTTTTAAATAGTCGCTTTTTGGCTTGATCATCATTTCCTTTTAGTGTGGGCAATATTTTGTTTTCTAAAAATTCAATGGGATTATACTCTAAATCACTTCCCATACTTTCATTGGATTCAAATATAAAACAGTACAAAAATACAGTTTTCAAAACTTTTCTGGGTAAGGGCGATTTTTTCGATGATTCGGCAATTGCGGTTTTATGTTCTTCCCCATCTGGATTTAAAAGATCTAGGTGATAATCAAAAGAACTATTTTTTTGGTGAGCTTGTACTTTACCATCCAATTTCATTTTGATTCCAAAGGTAAATTCTATTGCATCTTTCTGGGGACTCTCTACTTCTCCTAAATAGCCTTCTATAAGAGGAATGATTGGCAATATATCGTACGCTTCACTACGAGAAAATAGTTCCCGGTAATTAACTGTTGCTCCTGCATAGCTAACTTGATAATCTCCATCTGCTTTACTGGTGTCGTTAATATAATCTTCTAATAGTTTTAATCTTCTAATGAGATCTTGTAAATATAGCTTACCTTCTCCTTCCTCAACTTGCTCTAACAGAAATTCTAAATATTTGATTTTAGCAAATTTCTTCAACTTTCCTAGGGTTTCTTGATTGAGAAGATTTTGCAATTTGTAGATGTCTGAATTATGGCTTTTTTCCAAATTGGAAATTACATATTCTAAATCTTCTTTATCCTCCTGATCTACGTCAGCAAATTTTATATTAATATAATTATTGATTCCCTTGATAAGGGTTGTTGTAAAATCACAGGGCTTATCCACATGAATTTTGACCTTGTGAGCTTTTAGTAGTTGTTGATTTTTGCTATTATCATTTTGTCTGACTGTCAGTCTTTGTTTTTTTAGATTGGTTGCTTCTGGAAATGGATAGGTCAAATCTAATAATCTAGTTTTATTATCTTCCCTATAGTTTCCTTGAAATTCATTAATGTCTGATGTTAAAGTTCTGATAAATTCAACTCTGTCATGGTACTCCCCATTTTTTTGCATGGCTAGGGTCAATTTATCTTGTATCTCAATGGCAATTTTCTCAATTTGCTTCCTAAATAGGTCGTGAGTATTAGGACTAAAATTTAAAGTAGCTGCACGTGCTGACCGATCATTTACTAATGGATTAGATGGATTCAATCTCATCACCTCAGTCGCTACTTCTTCTATGTCTATCCTCATCCTACAACCATCTGGTGAAATACTGAATAGTGACTTTTGTTTTAAAATTCCCAGGATTTTATTCAGCAGGTCAGAGTAATCTAGGTATGCCAAGTCTGGACTAACAACTATTTTATTCATTTTCTATGGTATTTATATTCTTCCTACTGTTGTTAATCCTACTATACATCACATCAATTAGTCAAGTATTTGTACTAAGATTGGGCTGGTTTGGGATCCTTTAGAGCTAGGGGAGTTCAAAAGTACCACCCAGCCCCCCTAACTATCTGGAGGACAAACTCTCAAACAATCGCAAACCATCTGTACCCCCTATTGACCGATCCGCTGCTCTCTCTGGATGTGGCATCATCCCTAATACATTACCCTCTCGATTGCAAATGCCCGCAATATTATTTAGCGAACCATTAGGATTCTCTCCATCATACCTAAACAATACTTGTTGATTATCTTCTATCGCTGCTAAAGTGTCTTGGTCTGCATAAAATCTTCCCTCCCCATGGGCAATTGGTAGGGTGATCACTTCTTTATCCCCATATCCACTAGTCCAAGGTAGGTTGTTACGCTCCACTTTCACAGAAATGCGATCGCAAATAAAATGTAGGTTCTCATTTCTGGTTAAAGCACCAGGTAGTAAGTTGGCTTCAGTTAATACCTGAAAACCATTACAAATACCGATGACAAATTTACCTTTTTCAGCATGGTTTACCACTTCCTGCATCACCGGAGAAAACCGGGCGATCGCCCCACAACGTAAATAATCCCCGTAACTAAACCCACCAGGAATAATAATTACGTCTATATCGCTGATATCTCGATCCTGATGCCAAACCATGCGGGTGGTATGTCCCAGTATATCTCTGGTAACGTATGCTGCATCGCGATCGCAGTTAGACCCTGGAAAAACTAAAACACCAAATTTCATACCAACCCTTATAAAAATTCAACTAAGTTAATGACCGTTTACAGGTGGCTATAGCTATTATTAAACGCCACCTATTATCTACTAATTAGAAAACACCGGTTTGGGATTCTACTTCAATCAATTCAAAGCGATAGTTTTCTATCACTGTATTTGCCAACATTTGCTCGCACATATTATTTAAGCTTTTACGAGCTTTAGCCTCATCTGGGCAAACTAGAGTAAGTTCTATATACTTACCAATACGCACTTGTTCTACATTTTCATATCCTAACTGCCTAAGCCCAGATTGTACAGCTACCCCAGCAGGATCCAGAACTGAAGGACGAAGGGTAACGAAAATTTTGGCGATATACTTCCTTTGCATTAAAATTTAGCTAAATGGTGTAATGGTTATCCTATACCTTTTAGGTTCTATTTCAAGAAAAATTAAAGCCCCTCGGTAAAATACAAGGTGAAATTTATCTCATGGGCAATAATTTTAATCCTAAAGTCTAAAACTACTATGAAAGCTATCCGTACCCGCAGTCAAGATCGCATATTAACCCTACTGGGAAGCATTAAACAAGGTATTTCAGCCCAAGACATGTACATAGAATTACGCAATCAGAATCAAAGTATGGGTTTAGCCACAGTTTACCGCGCTTTGGAATCTCTGAAACTAGAAGGGAAAGTGCAAGTCAGAACCTTATCCAATGGTGAGTCTCTTTATAGCTTGACTCAACAAGACAAGCATCATCTAACTTGCTTACAATGTGGTATTTCTATCCCTATTCATCAGTGTCCAGTACACGAACTAGAAAACGAGTTACAAGTCAGTCATAACTTTAAGGTTTTTTATCATACCTTAGAGTTTTTTGGTTTGTGCAATAAGTGTCAAGAAATATAAAACAACAAACAAAAGTTTTATAACTTGTTCGAATCTCCTACATCGTTCACATCACCAACAATTGACCGAATTCCCTCCAAAGTTGCAGGAATAGTTCGGGGATCCATAAACATCACCTTACTGCTATTGCTTTTACCAATGCTCACCCCCATATCCAAATAACCCAAGGCGAATAAAACCTCTAAAGCTTTATGGGCTTCTGGATTAGCTTGCATTCTCTGGGCAATAATTTCAGCTGATTCTGCAATTGCTTGTGCTTTTAACACCTGTTGTTGTCTTTCCGCTTGCGCTCTTAAAACAATCGCCTTTTGTTCTGCTTCTGCCTGCAATATTACAGCCTTTTGTCGTGCTTCCGCATCTAATATCTGAGCATCTGCTTTACCCCTAGCACTGTTAACCGCTGATTCTCGGTCTCCCTCCGATGTCAAAATGGCTGCTCGTTTCTTTCTTTCTGCGGACATTTGTAATTCCATTGATTCTTGCACAGCTTTGGATGGGATAATATCCCTTAATTCCACCCTTGTTACCTTCACTCCCCAAGGGTCAGTAGCAATATCTAAATCCCTCAACAGAATCTCGTTAATTTGAGTTCTTGCTGTGAAGGTCTGATCTAATTCCAGCTGTCCCATTTCAGCACGAATTTGAGTCAGTACCAGATTCACCATAGCTGACTGTAGGTTCTCTACCTTATAGTAGGCTTTTTCCATATCAACTATTCGCCAATACACCACAGCATCAACAGTAATAGAAACATTGTCACGGGTAATACACTGCTGAGGAGGAATATCTAAAACTTTCTCTCGAATAGTTTGCTTATAAACTATGTTATCCAACAAAGGATTAATCAAGTTTAGTCCAGGCTCCAATTTCCTCTTATAACTTCCTAGAGTTTCTACTAAAGCTTCATCACCCTGGTTTATCACTCTAACACACTTCGTCACAGCACCAGCACCAAAAACCAATCCCAGTAATAATAAAAACTGCTCCATTTTTCTAACCTCCGTTAAAATACTATATTATCCGTGATAGACTAATCTCTCCTTTTTCAAAGCTAGTGGTCTAAAACGTTTTCTGGCATCACAATTAGGGTAGTCCCTTCCCTGGCCACCACATAAACTTTTTGACCAGGAGGTATGGTAAGTTTATCATCATCACATCTACCTCGCCAAGAATTACCTTCGTACAGAACCCTCCCTACCTTACCAGGTAAAATTTCTGTCATGGTCTCACCTACGGTACTAGTAAGAATTTTTGATTTGGTTTGCCTTACCGCAAAAAACCTACGGGAAAAGATAGTTAAAAAACTAGAAAGTGTCAGCCAAACAATCACTTGCAGGAATAAATTACTTAAACCTAAAAGAGAAAGTCCTGCTACCAGTAGGGCACTAATCCCCATCAACAATTGCACAAAAGCTGTTGGTAACAGCAGTTCCATAAGACACAGAATTATGCCCAGCAACAACCAGATTGCAGTAAAATTTTGCATGAGTCCGTTTACAGAGACTAGGTTAATAATTCAATTAAGTAACAAGTTGGTAACAAAGAGGATAAGTCCATTTTATTCTCTAACTAGAATTGTTGCAATTGTTGACATCTAAACTTAATTGAACTTTACGTTAACCCGTGTTGATTCATACGGATTTTTGTTTAAGTTTTAAAAAAGTTAACCTTTATTTAACCCTTATGCATTATAACGAACGAATCATTTATTGTACTAGTCCCCATTGCGAAAACCCCACCAATTATCTGGGAGATCGCATTTGTCAAAGCTGTCAAACACCTCTAGTGTACCGATATTTATGGGCCAAGGATGCGGCAAATATATCCTCGGGAACAAAAGTTGCCAATAGATATGAGGTAATTACAGAACAGATCTGGCTAGATACCCAACCAGGAAAGACCCCAGAAGCACCATCACAATTGCCACAATCCGTCATTCCCTATCTCAAGTTATATCGGGAGCGATTACACATACCCCAACCTTATGGGATTGTTGTTTTTGGAGACAACACTGAGGATAATAGAAACCATGAGATTATCTTATTCGAAAATGCGCCTATTGATACTAATGGTAATCTTTACCCGATTATTACCACAGTTTGGGAACAGGCTAAAGCAGTTAGGCAATTATACTGGTTGTGGCAAATCCTAGAGCTATGGAAACCACTATCACAAATGGGGTTAGCAGCTAGCTTATTATCACCCGAGAATATCTTTGTGGAAGGTTGGTGTGTCAAATTATTGGAATTGCCTTCAACTACAAGCACATTTACTCTACAGGATTTAGGGCAATCTTGGCAGTCATGGGTAATAGCTGCTAAGGCTGAAATTGCCCCTAAATTAGGTATGCTTATTCAAGAGATGTGTCAGCCAGATACACAGATGGAAACTATTAGTCATGAATTAAATAACTTATTGCTCGCATCTGCTGGGGAATTACCTCTGATGGTAACAGTTGCTGGCCTTACAGATAAAGGCCCAATTATGCAACACAATGAGGACACTTGCTATCCCAGTCAATACACTGATTTGGATAACTATTTAAAAGAACACCTCTTAATAGTTTGTGACGGTGTTGGTGGTCATGAAGGTGGGGAGGTTGCCAGTCAATTGGCTGTACAATCGGCAAAATTACAAATTCGTGCTTGGTTACAAGATATAGCAGAGCAAACGGAACTGTTAACACCAGATTTGTTGCAACAACAACTAGCAGCTAGTCTGCGGGTGGTTAATAATATGATTTGGTCTTGTAATGACGAACAAAATCGCCAAGGTAGGGAACGTATGGCTACAACTCTACTAATGGCTATACAATTACCACAACCGGTTACCACTAATACAGGATGGGAATCAGACAATGGACACGAACTTTATCTAGCTAGTATTGGTGATAGTCGTGCCTATTGGATTACTCCCCACTATTGTCAATTGTTGACTATAGATGATGACATGGCAACTAAAATAGTCTCTTCTGGCAAAAGTTTGTACCGTCATGCTATGACAAGTCCCCATTCCAATGCTCTTACTCAAGCACTGGGCACCAAGGAAGCAGAATCCCTAGAGTTTAATATCGAGAGGTTTATTTTAGAGGAGGATGGAGTTTTATTACTTTGTTCAGATGGTTTAAGCGATCATGACTGGGTGGAAAAATCTTGGCAAGACCAGGTCATTCCTCTGTTAACAGGTAAAATCACGGTGGAGGATGCGGTGCATAAATGGGTGGAACTAGCTAACGAAAAAAACGGTCGGGATAATATATCAGTTGTGGTTAGTCTTTTCCGTAACCAAGCTCACTTAATAGTCACTCCACCTGCGGAAAACGGATTGGAAGTGCAGGAACCAGAAGAATTATTAATTACTGTGCTGGAACCAGAAAGTGAAATACCCCAACTACAAGCATATATAATAGACTCTCTGGCAGTAAACTCACCGGATCCACTAGATTTAAATTTAACCCTAGAAGGTTCCACAACCACGGAAAAAACCAACTCCCATAAGCATTCTCATTATTTGGTTAAGCTGGTCATTGGTTTGTTTGTTCTTTTCTTGGGAAGTGGAGGCATTTATTTATGGACCTGGAGAGAATTTCAACCCCGCGCCTGGAACCAGATTTGTCAACAACTCCCCGAAAAACTCCAACAATTCTGCCTCAAACAGTAATATACTCCTTTATTGGAACAGACTAGATATGGTAAAATCAGACAAGCAAAATACATGCTCAATAAAATTTAAGTACAAATACTCACTATGAAGATTGGCGATCGCGTGCGTGTAAAAGAGTCGGTGATAGTTTACCACCACCCGGAAAATAAAGGTCAGGGGTTTGACATTAAGGGTGCGGAAGGTGAAATTTCCGCCATTGTTACCCAATGGCAAGGTAGACCAGTGAGTGCTAACTTCCCCATTCTAGTCCAGTTTAGCAAAAAGTTCAAAGCCCATTTAAGAGAGAGTGAATTGGAGACAACTAGTTAGTTGGCTTGAGGAACGAAACCCAACCTATTTGTGCTTTGTGCAATACTCCTAGGCAATTGGTCTTTTGAGTCCCCTTTGTAGGTTGGGTTGAGGAGTGCGAAACCCAACAAACCCACGGGATATATTGAGTTATTAAACTCAACCCACGAAAATCTATTGCTACGTGGGTGATTGTTGATAACGCTACCTTTCATCCTGGTGGTCGGATTGCTCAATTAATTGAGGAGGTTGGGTATCAGTTAGTTGTCTCATAATAGCTCATGATCTAACTGTGGAAAAAAACAGTTACTAAAGGTAAAAGAGCTAAAGCAAAAACTCGCCAGTAATGTAATTTTGATTTTAAATCCCATTCTGGCCAGTTAGGTTCTAAGGGAGATAACAAAGCATCTATTCTCTGCTCCAACCTATCAACTTTAGAGGAGCTTAGTGCTGCACAACATATATCCCATGCCAATGGTTGACTGCTTACCACTAATAGTAGAGACTCAGCCAGTACAAGGGGGTCTACGCGAGCAGCAGCATAACTGTCAGCCCTCAGTTCTCGCAACATCAATAGCTCTTGCCATAAAGGTTCTGTGTTAGGTAAGCAAGCACTACAGGAACGAATCCAACCCAGCCAAAAGAAACAAAAAGTGTCTCTATAACTATGATGTCCCTGTTCATGGGCTAGAACACTCTCTAATTGTTCCGGAGAAAGATGTTTTAATAGTCCCTGACTCACCACTAGTTCAGGAGACCAAAAACCAATTTGTCCTGCAAATAGAGCAGAGGTAGGTAGCAATCTGGCTGATTGGCCTGTGAGATTGATGGTGGGACATTCACGGGCAGACTTTAATGATTGCCAGCCTTGCCAAGCCAGTTTTAAAGCTACAAAAACTAAAAATCCTAGAAACAACCAACCTAAAACATAGCTAAAATAATCTGTATATATTCCCACCATTTGACCCTGGGTTCCCATACAGACCACGGCCATCACCGTCATCAAAATCAACAACGGGGGGAAAAGGAAGAAAAATAAAGTCCTGCTCCACCTCAGATGCCAATTTCCTTGCGGTATATAGGCAGAATATCGCAAGGTGTAGGCAATTGTGACAGCTGTGATCAGCATTAGTAGATGCATAACCTTATTTATCTCCTCTAGCCTGGCGTGCAGATTGAATCCTCTGAGCGATCGCCTGAATTTGTTTACTAGCTGCTTCGTCTAAACTGTCAGCAAAGGCGGCTACCACATCAGGATTACCCACAGCCAAAAACCGTTGTAAATGTTCATGCGCCCTAATCATTTCTGCCTGTTCCTTAGTGACCAGTGGTCGCCAATAGAATGCTTTTCCTTGTTTATCACAGGCCAACCAACCCTTTTCTGTGAGACGACGTAGAACAGTAGTGACGGAAGTATAAGCTAGTTCACGATCTGGGTCACCCAGAATCAAGTCATGTACGTCCTTAACTGTAGCCGAGCCTAGATCCCAAACGATGCCCAGAATTTCTGCTTCTAAAGGTCCGACAGATAATTGTTTAGGACGGTAATCTGGTAGTGGAGCCATAATGCTAATTTCCAAAAAAAATTTTGGGGAATGTAGTGCAATTCATAAAAGAATATGATACTATAGATAATATGAAAAAAACTAGCAGTGCGGCGACATAGCCAAGTGGTAAGGCAGAGGTCTGCAAAACCTTTATCCCCCAGTTCGAATCTGGGTGTCGCCTTTTGTTATTTGGTGTTATGGTAAATCAGTGGCAAGCAATCAATAAAATGAGCAAATCATTAACTGACCTACTAAAACAAACCACAGAGGGCTTGTTTATGCCCAGTGAGTCTGAATATCCTTTTAATGTGGTCTGTTGGGAATTTTTTAATCTCAATGAAACTACTATTCAACAAAAAACTGGTATTATAGGTAATGTTAGAACCGTGACCATTGATGATTTTTTTCAGGGAGTCACAAAACAGGAAGATTGGTATGAAGAGGAGGAACGAAATCTAGCCAAGAGATTTGAAGGCCTTGTACTTGTTTTAAAAAACAATTTGGCTGAAGCAAAAGTGTATGAAATTGGTGACAAAGAGGTCCATGCTTATATACTAGGTACAAAAGATGATGAAATTATTGGAATTTCCACGGTTGTGATTAGAACCTAAAATTAGTGGTAAATAGCATTCTGGCGGCTATATACTAGAAACCAGGAAAAGCCTTCCTAGAAGGGGCGCACCCTATTCTTTTGGTCAAACAGGAGTAGAAACTTGAAAAATGGTGGACTTCCGGGAAATCCCGAAAACTTATTGTCAAACGATGATATTCCGGCCGCTTTACGGGATACTGCGGAGAAGAGGTCTTCCACGGGCTTAAAACCTCTGATTTTAATAGTTGGTGGGGTCCTAGGATTTGCTATCATGGCTGTAGGTAGTGGTTTCTTATTCTTTATTACTGCACCTAAAAAAAATACTGATACTCAATCAACACCTCTTACATCCACCCCATCCAACACATCAAGTAACAATGCAGTATTGGGACATTTAGCCTATAAAGAAGCATCATTAGAAGAGCTAACTCCTATCACAGCTGATGGAAAAATTAATATGCGGCGGAGTGCTGCTCAAAAATTTCAAGCCATGGTACAATCAGCTAGGAGTGCAGGCGTAATCCTAGTACCTATTTCCGGTTTTCGTTCCATCGAAGAACAACAACAACTGTTCTTTGACGTAGGTGCCCAACGCAATCAAACTCCAGCAGAAAGAGCAGCACTTAGTGCCCCTCCTGGTTACAGTGAACACCATACTGGTTATGCTGTGGATATTGGTGATGGAGCAGTACCGGCAACCAATCTCAGTCCTATCTTTGAAAGTACAAAAGCATTTGCATGGTTACAATCTAATGCTGCTCGTTTTGGCTTTGAATTATCCTTTCCTCGGGATAATCTTCAAGGTGTAAGTTACGAACCATGGCATTGGCGCTTTGTAGGAGATAGAGATAGTTTAGAAACCTTCTACAAAGCCAAAAACATTAAGCCAGTAACATCACCTTAGAATTGTGCATCTGGTCTTTTGCGACTGTTCAGGACTGTTCCTCAATTATTCTGGGTGTAAGTAGTACAATCACTTCTCTGCGCTCACGGTCTTTGTTGGTGCTTCTAAATAATGCACCTAGGAGAGGAATATCACCCAGGAGGGGGAACTTGGTGACCACTGTCCGGTCTTGGTCTTGGATAATACCGGAAAGGAGAAGGGTTTGACCATCCCGGAGACGAATTAGTCCTGAGTTAAGAGAGCGTTCAGCAATTAGGGTAACCTTCCCCGCACCAGTTGATTCTGAATTAACCGGAGATTTAACCACGGGAGCAACCGATAGGGAAACAAAACCATTGTCATCAATCCGCTCAACCCTCACATTTACGGTTAAACCAACCTCTTCTTTCTCGATGATCCGTTCCTCCCTAGAATTACCAGGGGTGTCAATTCTGGTGATCTTCTCCTGTCCAATGACTTGTTGAGTTAGTTTAACATTTGCATTTTGTCCTTCTTGAACAATTAAACTAGGATCTGTCAATATCTTAGCATTACCATTTGTTACCTGGGCTTGTAAAAAAGCTAAAAACCGATTGGGTAAACCCACTAGGGAAGCTGGTACTGCTCCCGAACCGGTGAATGGTCTTTGGTTGCCAAAATTGAAGGTAGCTATACCCTGGTCATTAGAAAAGAAATTATCACCAATCCCAAAGGAAAAACTGGAGTTATAGTTTTGAATTCCCCAGAGATTAACATCAATAATTTTCAGATTCACCTTCACCTGACGACGACGAATATCTAGGTTAGTCAATTTTGAAGTTGCTATATCAACTAATTGGGGATTGCCAATCAAAGTAATCGAATTTGTTCGTTCATCTCCCACAATTTGTAATCCCCTCAGCAAAGGTGTGGAGTCTTGATAATCAACCCGCTTGGCCTCCATTTTGGTTTCAGTAGTTGTCTGAGATTGAGTCACCGGTGTAACTCCACCTGCGATGGGTATGGTATTAACTGTAGTTACTGGTCTTTCACGACTGACTTCAGTTTCCGCACCCAAGGCTACCAAAAAGTCTAAACCTATACCTACTGTTACTTGATTCAGTCGTAAAGTCCTGACTATTCTATCAACACTGGTATTAGGTAATTTGGCCCCCACCAAAATTGTTCTGTCAATCCGTCTAGCTTCTAATCCACTAACTTGTAAAACATAGTTAAATACTTTTTGTACAGACTCATTTTTAATATCTAAGGAAATTTTACTACTAGTTCTAATTTTATTATTAGTATTGTTATTAATCACCTGTTGTTGTGACTTGTCTTGACCAGAGTTAATTTCTTGTTGTTCAAAGTAAATAAGATTTAACCCTGCAGTACGAGCTAATAGTGACAAAACTTCAGTAACAGGTGCATCCCGTAATAATAATCTAGTTATTGACTCTTTAGTGTTTAAATCAATAATGTTGGGAAGTATATCAATATTAGATACATTAATATTGCCCACAAGTGGGGCCACTAGTTTTTGGGGAGAAGTCTGAGCAACACTTGGCTGTACTGTGAACAACAGCCAAGCTACACCAACAGTCAGATTAAGGTTAAATAAATCATTAACTTGCCTCATATACTCCTGCACAAAAAGACCCTACTGATATATAATAGATCTAATTAAGGAAATATGGTAGGTTTATAAATTTTTTGTGAAACCCTGTATTGACTACATAACAAGACTTTCAGCTATTTTTTATTGTTTTTGAAAAAAAATTATTAAATTCCTGTGAGCATACCGCTAAAAAAATATTCCTGTGCTAGGTTTAGTCAGAGTGCGATCGCCATCCTTTCTGTGAACACAACGATTACCAACATCCAACTGGAATGTTCTAGACTTGAACGGATAAAATGCCATGTTTTACTTCTAAACATAACTTTGTATGTAGTGATTGCATGCTCTTAACTGTTTACAGTATAGTCGCTACAATTACTTAGCGCATTAACTAGTATCCTAAAGGCGTTAGAAATGGCTCCGGAAGTTACGAAAAGCAGCTGAATAGTTATTCAAGAGACCAATAACAAGTTGAGAACTTGATACTGTTAGTTCAGACTTTGCTATTGGTGTCAGAGTAATAATTTTAGATCTTTGGGAGCAATAACTACGAGATTATATGTAGTTACTTCCAGGGATGATAGCCCAAATCGAAGAAAAAGGATCTGCAAGATGCGGTGTCTAATGCGTTTAACCAGCTCGATTTTTTCCACAATTGTTCTGTTAAATATAGGAGCTGTGAATTTAGTATTAGATACTTTTGTTTCCTCAGTTATTTTTCCCCTACAAGCTCAGGCAAAACCAACAACCATTTTGTCGGATTTATCGGAACAAAAATCTCAACCAAAAGAAGTTGATCCCACTAAGCTGCGCCAGAAAATGAGAGTAAGACTGATGCGGATGGTAAATGGAAAACGAGTTTATGCGCCTGGTACATCTGCTGGCATTCCCTCAGCTTTTGGCGCGAATTGGGGAGATTTTTATGTGGCCATTGCGGGTGCAACTGCGGACAGGGTTAGACCGGTAATAGATGGTGGTATTTCAACTAGTCTTGGTCTTGGCAATGCTACAGATATATTTGGTTTAGAGTTGAACTATAACAACCTGAGCATGAGGCGATTTGCTACCAATGGGTCTTTTAATGCTAAGATACACCGCAGCATTTACTCGACTCCCAGCACCTATATTGCCGGGGCTGTGGGCTGGAATAACTTTGCCAAATATGGTAGTGATACTGCACATACATCATCAAGCGTTTATGGAATAGTCAGTGCCTATCACTTTTTAAAAACTAATCTAGCAAATCCCTTACCCATAAACCTGTCCCTAGGTGTGGGTGGAGCCCCTCTGTTTTCCAATGCTGGTGTGGGACTGATTGCTGGAGCTGGTATTCAGGTACACCCAAATATTGGAGTCAGCACCGCTTGGAGTGGACGAGGACTAAATCTTGCCGCATCCTACCTACCTATGCGAACCTTGCCTTTTACCTTAAATGTAGTTTATGGAGATGTACTAAACAATACAGAAGCTGGATCTGTACTGAGTTTTAGTATTGGCTATGGTTTTGATTTTACCCCTTAGCTGATAAAAATCATAATGATACATTTAGTAAGGAGATAGTGATATGAAATATGTACTTATACTGACAACTCTTTCTGGTTTAGGATGTGCTTTCAGCTTTTATCCAATTACGCAAACGCTTGCTGGTTCAGTCCCCGTAGGAGCGGTAAGTGGTGTTACTCTGCCAAGTTCTTTGGGAACAAGTAATATTTCACCTGTTTTGCCAACAGTACCAATATCCACACCATCAGCACCAACGTTTACACCAACAGTACCAACATCCATACCATCAGCACCAACGTTTACACCAACAGTACCAACATCCATACCATCAGTAGCTACATCTACCCCATCCGCACCATCTACGGAGGTTTCTTCAGAGAAAACAACACCTATAGTACCGGTAGTTAACCCTGGGAGTCAAATGGTGCTAAACCAGACTGCGACTCAAACTCTAACAGAACTACAGATAATAGCGCCTACTGTAGCAGGTACTATTATATCAAATGTATCCACACCACCCGTAACCCTAACCAGTCCAGTCAGTCAAATTACAATCACCCCCAGTGCAGCTTTCACTTTACCTTCCTTAGCAACTGCAACCGAATCTGTTCCCAAGGATCTTCCTACGGGTATACTATCATCTCCAACTGGAGAAGTTACATTAGCAGTAACACCATTGCAAGCAGGTCAAACTATTGCTACTCAAGTGGTATCGGGGCGAGGAGCGGAGATGACCATCAATGCTACTACACTTCGTATTGCTCCCATAAATCAGAATGCAGATAATAAAGAGGTTTCTACCACTGCGACTTTGAGAATTGCCAATGGCCAGAATCTGGACTTGGTTTTGACTGGCACCTCCGAACGGGTCGCTAATGCTGCTGGGTTTATTGCTACTGCAACTTCCGCTGGGTTATCTCTAACCCAGATACAAACTGGTACTAGCATAGCTCTGACAGGAGCTAACTTTGTTCAAGTTACGTCTTTAATTAATAGTTTATCAGGTTTAATGGTAACTGGAACAAACCAGACTATGAAACCAGACTTGTCTATTACCTTAGTTGCTAGTGGCATTACTAAGGATCCGGTAACTACCACAACCAAATCGGAAGTAAAACATGGTCCAGTAAAAGATGTAACAATTGAACCCTTGCAGTTGGGTAGGGCTATAGTAGTATTTAACCAAATCCTTGATACTAGCAGTGATGATACGGTGATTGCACTATCTGAAAATACTGAATTCCTTACCATCGGCAAAATGCTACAACGGTTACGCGATGCCTTTGATGATTAGGCAAAATTTAGAAAATGTGGCGGAATTTTCATTAATCTGACCGTATTAACATAAACAAGCTGACACTCCCAAACAAATTAACCTCTTCACCTTTTGGGAGAAAGGATTAAGAGCAATTCGGCTTTACCTTTTAACAGGAGAAATTACATGGCAATTTTAGCAGTTGGAGCGGGTCAAACTTACACCACAATTCAAGCAGCCATTAATGCTGCTAATAACGATGATATAATCGTGGTAAGGCCTGGGATTTATCAAGAAGATCTGACCATTAATAAATCCGTGACTCTAATAGGACCTTATGGTACTTTTGAGGGAATAGATGGTTTTGAAAACCGATTAGGGGTTAAGCCTCTGGATCCGGATATTAATGCAGCATTAGGAGTTGGAGGATTGCCAACAGCTAATGAAGATTTTCGTCGATATCAAGATGATAACGGAACTATCGATAACGCTTTTGGTAATACTCAAGAAGCGTGGATTAAAGGGACTATTACCGTAACAGAAGACAATGTTACTATTGATGGTTTCCGACTCAGAAATGAAAATGGTCCTCTAAAGTGGAATGATACCCCAGATAATTTTAAACTGCTTAACAACTACCTCACTGGTTATACTGCCAACAATAGCCCCAGTTTTGGAGATGCGAGCATTAACAACCCAACTGGAGTAGTCACGGGTTGGCAAATTGCTGGCAACTACATAGGCGGTTTATTGGGCGGTGGTGGTACAGGTGGTTCTATATACCTGGCTGGTTTACAAGATTCAAACATTGATGATAACACCTTCTGGCGTCCTCGAGCTGCCCATCTTTACCTAGCATCTCTGACTAATGTTACCATAGAGGATAATAAATTTTACCATGGACTACATACTGGAGGTGCCAATTTTGATGGATTTGGAGAATTTTTTAGTGGATCTGGATATGGCTATGGTGGTTATGGAGATGGCTATGGAGATGGTTATGGTGGTTATGGAGATGGATTCTTTGGTCGTAACTACTGGTTAGAACTGAAAGGAGATAACGATCAAGTCCTCATCAAGAATAACGAAGGTGAGTACAATAGCGGTGGTATTCAGTTGTTTGGTGAGACAGATAGTCCGTTTGCTTTTGATAATATCACTATAGAAGGCAACACTTTCCCTGATAACAACTTTATTAACGCCTATAGTGAAGCTCCTAGTAATGGCAAATCAGGTTTGATTCCCGCTGTCATGGCAACTGCTCGATTGAGTGGTCCTTCCGGTAGTAATTTGGTGATCCGTGACAATGATATCACAATGGATCTAGCTCAAGTAAAATTTATTACCGATCATAAATCTTCCTTAGAAGTGCGGGGTAATTTCAACGGAGTAACAGTTGAGGGCAACACTCTAACACCCAAGAACATAAATGGTGGTGTTGATATAATTACTGGTCTGAGCCTATATGGCAGTTTACCTGGGGAAACTCTAATCAGAGGTAACCAACTTTTGGGACAAGATGGAGATCCACTAGAAGCTAGTTATTATGGTATTGATTTAATACCAACTTTTGCTGACTATGGCACTTATACTGGTGACCTTACTGTTGAAGATAACACTATTAACAGTTGGCAGGTGGGAGTAAATCTCAGGAATACCAATGAGATTACAGGTGATATTAACATTAATGGAAACACTTTTGAGAATAATTCTTATGGTGTTGTTTTAGATGCAACTGCTACTACAAACAGTATCAACATTGCGGGCAATACTTTCAGTAATAATTTCAGTAACGTGTTCGATGGTATTGATCCTGTTATAACAATGGATCAAGTCCTCTCCTACGAAGAAAACCAAGACCTAGGTTCTGTATTAGGAACAGTATCAGCAACCGATAACCTTCCTAACACGGATAATGTAGGTGTCACCCAATACTTTATTTCCAGCGGTAATGATGATGGATTTTTCACTATCAATAGTAGTGGAGAAATCACCCTGACAGAAGCAGGTCTAGCAGCAGCCAACGACTTTGAAACTTCTCCCAGCAGTTTTAATCTGGGCATTATCGTCACAGATGGTGGAGGTTTACAAGATACCGAAACAATCACATTGAGTATCATTAATGTCAATGAAGGTCTTGGTCAGTTGCCCCCTATAACTACTGAAGGTGCTGGTTTTACTGTTGGTGCAACACTAATTGCAGCTATACCCTTTGACGATCCCGATGGTATTCCCACGGATATAAGCTATCAATGGCAACGATTAATTGAGGGGGTTTGGACTAATATTCCTGATGCTACTGAACAAAACTACATAGCCACAGAAGATGATAACAACAACCAACTTCGAGTAGAGGTTACTTACATTGCAGGTGGATTTGAGAAAGTAATTTACTCAAATAATGTTAGTATTTCTCTAGTACCAGTATCCGGCACTTTTGATAGTATTACCGGAGACAACAACCTGGATATCAGTGAGAAAGAAGCTGGGGTAACTCTAACGGGTACTGTTAGTGAAACTGGTACAACAGTTACTATTTTATTTGGGGGTCAAACTCGAGTTGCTCAAGTTGATGGTTTATCCTGGTCTTATGTTCTCAAGCCAAATGACTATAATTTCTTTGCAGCAGGTTCAAACCTATTCACAGCCATCTTTACCCGCACTGATGGTGGTGAAACCGGTAGTTTTACAACCTTTCAAACCCTAACTATTCCCGATGGCATCTTACCACCAAACACCAGTAATGCATTTGACCCAACTCAGCCCAAGGGACTGAAATCAGAAGTTATTGATGCTGCACAAACATTAGAGATTGACGGAGTCAGTATTCTGGAAATTAGTCAAACAGTTGGCATACTGGGTGAAGGAGAAAGTTTTAATGACCCCAACATTGCGGTATTACCCATTGGCACTCGAGATATATTTGACCAGGGCGCAAATGCTGGTGCTGCTAACTATGCTGCTGTCAAAACTGAGCCTGGTACAAGCATTCAAAGTATTTACATTGTTCCAGTAGTAGAGGAAGAGGGTGTTAAAAAGCTGCAAGTTGTTCTAGCAGATGGAACAGTAGTTGAAGCGGAAATTCCCCCTGATTTGATTTCCCCTATTGGAGATCCATTAGCTATAACTATTAGCGGAGTTCAACTTGGGGGTACAACCACCTTTGTTCTCTATCTGTCCCAGAATTTTATTAATCAATTACCTGAAGATCTTGACCTTGCGCGCTACGTTAAGTTCAACTATGAATCTCAGCAGTTCGAGCTTTATGATGATTTTAATTACGACTACATTTTTAACGATGTTGATGGGGATGGTGTCCGGGATTTTGGAGAGGTCTACTTAACCGTAAACCTAACAGATGGGGATATATGGGATGGGGATGGACTAGCTAACGGTATTATAGTTGACCCAGGACAGCTGGGAATTGCTACGGATAGCGGTACTGATAATAATCCACCTATTGCTATTGAACTGAGGGGAATAGTAGCGGAGAATGACCCTGGGGCTTTTATTGGTAGTTTAACAGTTACAGATGATCCGGGTGATAGCCATACTTTCACGGTGAATGATAGCCGTTTTGAAGTGATTAATGTGGATGGTAACAACATCCTTAAACTTAGGGAAGGTGAAAGCCTGGATTATGAAGCGGCTAGTAATATAGTACTAACTATTACTGCCATCGATAATGGTGGATTAGAAATCACCCAGGATTTCACTATCACCGTCACCGATGTTAATGAAGCACCTGTGGCCATTGAATTAAATCAAATAACAGTAATAGAGAACGACCCCGGGGCTATTATTGGTACTTTAACAGTCAGTGATCCTGATGGGAATGATGGTCATACCTTAAAAGTCAATAATGATACCCGATTTGAAATTGTTGATTTTGATGGTAATCAGACGCTTAAACTCAAAGCTGGTGAAAGCCTGGATTACGAAGCTGGTAGTGTAGAACTCTCTATTACTGCAACTGACAATGGTGGATTAGAAGTCACTCAAGATCTCACCGTTAGCATCACTGATGTTAATGAACCTCCTGTTGTCAGCTTTTCTTTCTTTGTTCCTGAGAGTACAACACTAGTAAGTAATCTAACGGTTGAAGATCCTGAAAACGACCCCATCACTCTTAGTTTGGCTGGAGTTGATGCTAGTTTGTTCTCGATTAGTCCTACCGGTGAATTAACCTTTAATACTGCTCCGGACTTTGAAGAACCTCTGAATGCAGACAAAAACAACCTTTATAAATTACAGGTTGTAGCAAGGGATGAGCAAAACAATAAGTCAATTCAGGATATTTCCATTCTTGTCACCAATGTCAATGAAGCTCCCATTGCTATTGATGATGTGTTAGCTATTATTCCGGGTAGTAGTTTTGGTACTCTTAACCCACTTGACAATGATAGTGATCCAGATCTGAATGATCCTCTAACCATTATCAACAAGACGGATGGTAACTATGGTCGTGTAGAAATCAGGGATAATGAGTTAATATATACCCTGCTAGACGCAACTTACATAGGAGATGATGTTTTCAGCTACACTATTATTGATGAGCAGGGTTTAGCAGCAACAGCCAATGTCAACGTTACTATCACTGGAACAGACATCATTACATATCCAGTGGAAATACTTGATCCCGAAGATTCTTTAATTCCCGATGAAGCTGGTTCCTTATCGGACATTGTTAATGATATCTCCTTCAATTTCCTTACAGATTACGACAAAGTTCAGGCAAAGCTGGCTTTACAAGAAGCTCTCAGTAAAACAGAAGCATCCTTTACTAACCTGTTTGGGCTTTATGAAGTGGATAATGCTCTTACAGGATCGGTTAATGGTGTTTTACCAGAGGACAAATCAGCTTATGCTAAAGCAGCATTAAGTAGAGTAGTACCCAACTTTGTAGTTCGAGCTGGAGGTTCGGGAGATGGTGTAAACGGAGATGTAATCGTGAGCGAGGGTAAAATCTATGCTCCCTTTGTCATCGCCCATGGTGGTAATTTCTCTGGTAGCGTGCAGGATGCAGTTAATGCTTTCTTTCAGGTCAATCCCGACAATAGTCCAGCTACTGCTCAAAATTACACTACCTTACCCGTTGCTTACTTTAGTTTTGGTTCAGCTAACCCAGATGGTGCAGCTCACATCAAGAGTTTTGGTAACAATGTGTTTGGATTTGAAGATTTACCCGCTGGTGTGGGAGTTAGCGATTACGACTTTAATGACACGGTTTTCTCTTTTGGTTAGGTCTAAGTTTCACGGGGAACTAAGTTTACAAGTGAGCTAATTAATTGTCTCACCTAGACCTTGGTAGCAATACTTCACGATAAAACCAGTCGCTTTTCATCCGACTTCAGCTTTGAACCAGGGAATTAATTCCCTGGTTCTTGAGAATGGTTTTGTGTGCCACAAACTATGCGATCGCGAAGCACTCGCTACGAAATTAAAGGTTAGTCATAATATCTATTAGAAAGGGTTGGGCTTCTCGTCCAACTAATTTTGTTGCGTTGATATCAAATCCCAAGCATCTTTCATTAGACGACTATAATCAATTCTCTCAGCTAATTCCTCACTAGAATAACGACCTTCAAAAGCTTCTAAAGAAGCACCATCTAGTGCGGAATAATAAGCATCTGCAAGAGCTGCTTTTAATTCAGAATTACTTAAATAGTAGCCGTTTACCTTTCGTCGCTTATTAGTGCGATTAATTTGACGAACTGCATTAGAAATAGAAATATCCCAGGAACGAGTCGTCCGTTGCTCTACTTGCTGTTTAATTAGATGTAGTATGAGAATAACTGCAAAACTGTAAATTTTATTGATCTTGTCATCTTTACTCATCTCGGTCATTTCCTCCACCAAGACCAGAGCATCAAGAACCTTTCCTTGAGTTAACAATGTTTTGAGTTCTAGCAGTTCTTCCATTGTCGGTCTCCCATAAACTAGTACTGTAGAAAGCTACTCTTGGTTTTGCTGACTTACAAAATGATTTTACTAAATTTTGGTAACCTTGACCAGGACTTCTACAAAATGATCGCAGTTGACTTTAAGTAGGTGGGTGGAATTAAATATAAGATGAACGTAGGTTGGTTTGAAGTATGAAACCCAACACCCCCATCGCCAACCCATCCTAAAAATAATTGTGCCTCCCTACTTACTTAAAAGTGATGCAATACATAGTGCTAATACTAAATAAATCTTAACAGCAAATTGTTCCATTTTGTGGTGATAATCCATCTAGTAAACATTAAGATATAGAAAAGTAGTTAAAAAAATGAAAAATGAGAAACTAAACCTAGCTACCAAATTAGCCTATGGTGCTGGAGATTTAGGACCTGCAGTAACCTCTAATATAGCCATATTTTTCCTCCTGGTCTTTTTTACTAATGTAGCTGGTATTCCTCCAGGTTTGGCGGGTAGCATTTTAATGATTGGTAAGGTGTGGGATGCAATTAACGATCCCATTGTGGGAGTGCTAACTGATAAAACTAAATCCCGTTATTGGGGTCGTCGTTTACCCTGGATGTTTTATGGTGCAATTCCTTTTGGAATTTTCTTCTTTCTCCAATGGACTATTCCTCAATTTTATTTAGACCCTGATCAAAATACTCTAGCTTTATTTTGGTACTATGTAGCTATTGGCATTTTATCTCAGGCTTTTTTTACCGTTGTTAATTTGCCCTACACTGCTATGACACCGGAGTTAACTCAGGATTATGATGAAAGAACTAGTTTAAATAGTTTTCGCTTTAGTTTCTCTATTGGTGGTAGTATTTTATCCTTAATTTTTGCCCAGGTGGTCTTTTCTCTGGTGAAAAGTCCCCAAGCACAGTATTTGGTTTTGGCAGCTTTATGTACTGTGCTTGCAGTTATATCTTTATATTGGTGTATTTATGGAACAAGGGAGCGGATTTTAGCTTTTGAAGCTAAACGTATTCAGATAGAACAACCAGTGGAAATTCCCTTTATTGACCAAATTAGAATTGCTTTTACTAATAAACCATTTTTATTTGTTATCGCAATTTATCTTTTTTCTTGGTTGGGTGTACAAATTACCGCAACGGTGATTCCTTATTTTGTTATTTACTGTATGAAATTGAATAATTCTCAGGTTCCTACAGTTTTAATAGCTGTGCAAGGAACAGCTTTGTTAATGTTATTTGTCTGGAGTTATTTAAGTAAACGATATGGCAAGAAAATAGTTTATTTCTTGGGGATGACCCTATGGATTTTTGCTGGTGCTGGATTATTTTTTCTCAACCCTGATCAGATTTTATTAATGTATATTATGGCTATCATGGCAGGTTTTGGAGTTTCCACAGCTTATCTCATTCCCTGGTCTATGATTCCGGATGTTATAGACTTGGATGAACTACAAACCGGACAAAGAAGAGAAGGCGTTTTTTATGGTTTTATGGTTTTACTCCAAAAGTTTGGGTTAGCTTTTGGTTTATTTCTGGTTGGCCATGCTTTACAAGTTTCAGGATTTAAAGAGGTTACTGCTGGAACTGCCAATATATTACCCTCCCAACCTGATTTGGCGTTATTTGCCATTAGGGTGATTATCGGACCAGTGCCAACATTTTTTTTAATTATGGGTTTAATTGTCAACTTTTTTTACCCTATCACCCGTGAGATGCACTCGGAAATTATGTTGAAGTTACAGGAGAAAAGGCAAAATTTACAATGAAAGAATCTAAGTAGGGAGGGGGTTAGCGGTAGGGTAACCCATGGGGGCGTTGGGTTTCGTTCCTCAACCCAACCTACGTTCATCTTGTGTTTAATTCCACTCACCCACTTAAACTATATTTTTAAAAACAATCCCCAAGAATGTTTAGAGATAACCTAGAAGTCCAAGACCTATACTAATTAACCCTCCACCCAATACTAACCATTGAGCATTAATCCGAAAACGTATAATCAAAACAGCAGCAATTAGGAACATAAATATACTAAACAAATCTAGCAGTGGAAATCTTTCTAAACCCAAGGTTTTGACTGCTATTTGCAAAGTTGTTACTATCATCAGGGCTACTGCACTGGCGTTTACTGCATCTAAAAAACTCCTTGTCCAGGGAGACTTCCGTAACCAGGGAATAACTGGGTTTAACAGTACGACAAATAAAAATGAGGGAAGAAAAATTCCTACTGTTGCTACAATTGCTCCGGGTAATCCAGAAATTATATATCCAATAAATGTGGCGGTTGAAAGTATAGGACCCGGAGTAAATTGACCAATGGCAATAGCGTCTAATAATTGTTGTTGTGTTAACCAATGATATTGATCTACTAGCTCCCCTTGCAAAAATGCAATTAGTAAATAACCCCCACCAAATAATACACTGCCAACTTTCAAAAAGAATAATCCTAATTGCCATATCGAAATGGTAGGAGTGAGGGCAACTTTTGGTAGGGTTGTGCCTAAAGTAAGGGCGGTAATTAATAGGTTTGTCTGCTTATTGCTATTGATGGCAATATTATGTAACCAAATCATGCCTAAAATTCCACCCAGCAATAAGGTGATGACTTCATTTACTTTACCGAAATAAGTTACCAAGGCAACTAATACGGCAATAATCAGTAGTTGTTTATTTTTTAGAGCTTTTTTACTTAACCCGAAAACAGCATTGAGAATAATTGCTAAAACTACTGGTTTAATCCCATAAAGTAAGGGAGAAAATTCTGGTACACTACCATAACTAACGTAAATAAAGGCAAAAACACCTGTAATTAAGACAGCAGGTAAAATAAAACTAATCCCGGAAACAATTAGTCCCAGCCATCCAGCATAAATATAGCCTATATGAATAACCATTTCAGTAGAATTAGGTCCGGGAATTAAATTGGTTGCACCCAATAAATCTAAAAAATGTTCTCGTGTTAACCACTGACGACGTTTCACCACCTCGTCTTCTATCATGGCAATATGGGCAACTGGTCCACCAAAACCGGTCACACCTAGTTTAAGAAAGAGTTTTGCCAATTCAATCAGTCGGTTTAATGGTATATTGTACATAACTACCCTTGTTGTTTTACATTTTTATACCTTTCCCCGCGCATAAACAGCAGTGTCTGGAAAATCAGTAAACACCCCGTCTACGCCCAAATTAAAAAACAATTCATATTCTCCCTGGGGGTGATTTTGATAATCTAGTGGGAGGAAGCAATTCTCATTACGAAAAGTCCAGGTATGAATCAACAAGTTCTGTTGATGAGCATCCTTAACTAAAGATGTAGGTGACAGTAATTTACCTTGACTATTTCTAGGTATTAGTAAATTTTTATTCACCCCTATGGCTTGTGCATATTGAGCTATTTTTTTTAGCCCACCAGGTTTAATCATATCCTGATAGGTACAGGATTTACCATCCACACGAAAATCATTTGGTTGGCCCAAATCATTAATTAATTGTACCAGAGGAAAATCTGTATTCTTGTTTAAATTTTGTAAATTACCCACTTCAAATGATTGGATAAATATGGGTAACTGGGTATTGGCTAAGGACCTTAACAAAGCTGGTTCCAATGGTAAACCTATTGATTGAAAATAACTGGGATGTTTAGTTTCTGGATAAATACCAATTGCATATCCCTTCTGTGAACTCTGGTTTTCAGCTAAATCAATTATTTCTTCTAGGGTAGGAATGGTCTCTAGTCCATCATATACGGTGTTTTGTGGACGGATTTGCCCAATTCTTTCTTTTACAGTTAAGGTCTTTAATTGTTTTAGGGTGAAGTCTTCTGTAAACCAACCGGTTCTTATTTCCCCGTCAATCATTTTTGTAGTCCGCAAATGGGCAAATTCAGGGTGATTCTCCACATCTGTGGTCATGGATATTTCATTCTCATGACGAGCAATTAATACTCCATCCTGACTGATCACTAAGTCTGGTTCAATATAATCAGCTCCCATATCAATTGCTAGTTGATATGCTGCTAATGTATGTTCTGGTCTATAACCGCTGGCGCCTCGATGGGCAATGATAATTGGTGTTGGCATCGGTAGTTTATAATCTAATCCCATTAATCTAATACCATTAAACAGACGCAAGAACCATATCTTTCCAACTAAACTGTGACATGGATTATACTTCTAACGGAAAATTCTACTCTTATTCTATAATTACTGTTTTATATTTAAAGCCTAAAATAAAGATTTTATAAAAAACAATAGGTACTATTGACATTTGATAATAACAAAGTCTACCATTGATTTTTATAAATGATTTTTATAAATCATGAATGAAAAAAATCCTAGCGTTAATTATTTTTGGCAGCGATGAATAATATTTTTTCTACAATTCCCACCAATATTTTAAATCAAAGGTTTGTGGCTAATAAGTTGATTACTGCACCAGCAAAATTTATTCCTTTTGATCCTAGGGACATTAATAAATCTATAACTTCTAGGTTTGAACAGCAAGTTAATAAATATCCTGATGCTATAGCTATTAAAACAACTCATGAAACTCTTACATATCATAAATTTAATCAACGAGCCAACCAATTAGCCAATGCTATTCTCTCTCAAAGAGGAGAGAAAGTAGAAGTAATTGCTTTGTTGCTGGAAAAAGGTCTGGATTTCATTACCAGTATCTTTGGTGCTTTAAAAACAGGCAAGATTATTGTACCTCTTGATTCTACATTTCCTGTTGATAGACTTGCTTATATTGTGGAAGATGCTCAAGCTGTTTTGCTTATTACCAATAATCAGAATTTACCTTTAGCTCGTGAATTAGGGCATCATGGTTGTGAGATATTTAATATTGATGAAATTAGCAATCATATCTCTACGGAAAATCCCCACGTACACATACTACCGGAGAATCCAGCTTATATAATTTATACGAGTGGATCAACCGGTAAACCTAAAGGAGTAGTTCAAAGTCATGTCAATTCTTTGCACTACTGTATGACTGATACAAATACCTTACTTGTTAGTAGAGAAGATAGGGTAATTTTTCTCTATTCATGCAGTACATTGGGTGGATTGTTATGTATTTTCTATACTTTGCTTAATGGTGCATCTCTATATTCCTATGATGTGAAAAAAGAGGGATTAAACAATTTAGTTCATTGGCTAGTTGCGGAAGAAATTACTATTTATCATTCATTTACAACTCTATTTCGTCATTTTATTGATACCTTTACAAAGGATGTAAAATTTCCCAAAATTCGTTTAGTTAAATTAGGTGGAGAAGCAACTTTAATTAGAGATGTAGAAAATTATAAACAGTATTTTGCTGATGAATGTATTCTCTATGGAAGTTTAGGTGCTAGTGAAGCGGGAACTTTTAGGAATTTTCTAATTGATAAAAGTACAAAAATTCAAGGAAGCAATGTTCCCATCGGTTATGCAGTTGAAGGAATGGAAGTTGTACTCTTGGATGATACGGGTGCAGAAGTTAAAACTGGCAATATTGGGGAAATTGCTATTCAAAGCAAGTATTTAGCTTTGGGTTATTGGCAAAAACCAGAACTAACAAAAGCTGTATTTACCTCAGATTTTCAACATGGAGATACAAAAATTTATCGCACTGGTGATTTGGGACTTATTCAGGGTGATGGTTGTTTAATTTATATGGGGAGAAAAGACTTTCAGGTAAAAATTAGAGGTTTCAGAATAGAAGTGACAGAAATTGAGATGGTACTTTTTCAAAGTGCTAATCTCAAGGAAGTTGTAGTTATAGCTCGTGAAGATATTCCCGGAGAAAAACGGTTAGTAGCCTATGTTGTACCTAAACACCAACCTGGACCAACTACTCAAGAATTACGACAATGTTTGCAAGATCAACTACCAGAATACATGATACCTAGTGCTTTTGTATTTTTGGATGCCCTACCATTAACACCTAATGGAAAAACAGATAGACGAGCTTTACCCGCACCTGAATTGACAAAACCAAAAATAACAGCCAACTTTGAAGAACCTATTGATGATATAGAATATCAGCTAATACAAATATGGGAAGAATGTTTAGGTATTAAACCTATTCATAGACAAGATAACTTTTTTGAACTGGGTGGAAATTCCTTGTTAGCTGTGCGTATTTTTGCAATTATAGAACGGAAATTAGGACAGAAATTACCTTTAGCATTTTTGTTTCCCGTTGGAACAGTAGCTGCGATCGCCCAGATTATTCGTCAAAATCAAGGTTTAGTAAATACTATCACGGCAAATTCCCGTCATTCATCTTTGGTAGCAATTCAACCCCAAGGTTCTCGACCACCTTTGTTTTTAATTCATCCTCTCGGTGGAGAATTACTATGTTATCGTCATTTAGCCATACATTTGGGGACTGAACAACCTGTTTATGGACTCCAATGTCAAGGACTAGATGGGGAAGAACTTCCTTTAGTACGAGTGGAAGATATGGCTGCACATTATCTTCAGGAAATACGAACTATTCAACCACAAGGACCTTATTTTCTCGGAGGATATTCTTTTGGTGGAGTTGTTGCTTATGAAATGGCGCGACAATTGGAAAAACAAGGCGAAAAGGTGAGTTTTTTGGCTATGTTGGATACCTGTCGTCCGGGGTATGCCAAACGTTTACCATTTGTGCAAAGAATTCCCTTGCATTTAAGAAATATTATTAAGGGTGGATCTAGATATTTGGTGAAGAAAGTTTTCGGTTGGAGCCAACATACTCAACATTATCTCAAATATTATCTCCAGGTAGCAATTCAATTTGAGAAGAAGTTCTCAACTGCAAAAGATATAGACAAATATATAACAACTATTGATGCTAATACCCAAGCTTTGCAGCACTATCAATTTCCTAGTTATTCAGGTAAAGTAACTTTATTCAGAACTGAGGATGAACATCGGGGTAATCATGTAGGTACTAAATATGATCATCAATTTGGTTGGGGCGATATAGTTACAGGAGAATTAGATGTTTATCACATTCCTGGTTCTCATCTTTCCCTACTAAATGAACCTTATGTTACAGTGCTGGCGGAAAAATTGCAGCAATCTCTGAAGAAGGTCGACGCTGACAAACTTGTTCTTACCCAGCAGTCCTTAA
This sequence comes from Cylindrospermopsis sp. CR12, assembly GCF_001432185.1. Classification (NCBI taxonomy): domain Bacteria; kingdom Bacillati; phylum Cyanobacteriota; class Cyanophyceae; order Nostocales; family Aphanizomenonaceae; genus Cylindrospermopsis; species Cylindrospermopsis sp. CR12. The sequence continues at coordinate 45,618 of NZ_LMVE01000092.1, forward strand.
ATTGCTTATAATAATAATGGACTTACATTATTACCCTACTAAATATTTTTTATGGGTCTTACTATCCAACTCCATGCTGAATCACAACGTGTGGAAGAACTAAGAAAACTGTTACAACAAGCTGGCTATGCCTACTATGTTCTCGACTCACCAATCATGGAGGATACAATTTATGACAGATTATATCGGGAATTACAAGAACTAGAAAAAAAATATCCAAACCTGGTTACTAGCGACAGTCCTACCCAACGGGTGGGGGAGCGACCTGCTACCCATTTTAGCTCGGTGCGACATAACATACCTTTATATAGTCTGGAGAATGCTTTTAATGTTGAGGAGTTACAAAGTTGGAATCAGCGATGGATTAGACATTTACCCACTCCACACTCCTTGACGGAAGTAGAATATGTAGCTGAACTGAAAATTGATGGTGCTGCTTTGGCTTTAACTTATCAAAATGGGGTTTTGGTTAGAGGTGCAACCAGGGGTGATGGAATCACCGGTGAGGACATTACTCCTAATGTGAGAACTATTCGCTCCATACCCCTACGGTTAAACTTTGACGGAATTGAACCGATTGAAAAGGTGGAAGTGCGAGGAGAAGTGTTTTTACCTTTAGAGGTATTTAAACAGATTAATCAAAAAAGGCAAAAAGCTGGTGAACAGTTATTTGCTAATCCCCGTAATGCTGTAGCTGGTACACTTCGACAATTGGATCCCCGTGTGGTGGCCCAGCGTCAACTGGATTTCTTTGCTTATACCCTACATATCCCCGGACTGGATGATAGAAGCATTGCTAATACTCAATGGGAATCTCTACAATTATTACAAAAACTCGGATTTCGCGTTGATGTCAATCATAAACTCTGTTCTTCCGTTGATGAAGTGGCTCAATATTATCAGTATTGGAATACGGAAAGACTTAATTCTCCTTACATGACTGATGGAGTGGTAGTAAAATTAAATGCCTTTAAATTGCAAGAACAATTGGGGTTTACACAGAAATTCCCCCGCTGGGCGATCGCTCTGAAATATGCAGCGGAGGAAGCACCTACTCGTGTGGAAAATATTATGGTTAATGTGGGAAGAACAGGAGCATTAACCCCCCTAGCTGAAATGCGCCCCGTACAATTAGCGGGAACTACAGTATCTAGAGCTACGCTACATAATAACGATCGCCTGCAGGAGTTAGATATTCGGATTGGGGACACGGTGATAGTACGCAAAGCTGGAGAAATTATCCCGGAGGTGGTCAGGGTAATTAAGGAACTGCGTCCTAATGACACTGAACCATTTATTATGCCCACTAATTGTCCCGTATGTGGTCAACCGGTAGTGCGAGAATTGGGGGAAGTGGTGACAAGATGTGTAAATGCTTCCTGTCCAGCAATTCTCAAGGGAGAAATCGAACATTGGGTTAGTCGAGATGCTTTGGATATTAAGGGAATAGGTGAAAAACTAGTACATCAATTAGTGGATAAAGGTCTAGTGCATTCCGTAGCTGATTTATATAATCTAACAGAAGAGCAATTATGTGGATTGGAAAGAATGGGCAAAAGATCCGCAGAAAAACTAGTCCAAGTAATTAGGGAATCAAAAAATCAACCTTGGTCTAGGGTATTATATGGTTTAGGTATTCGTCACGTGGGTAGCGTTAATGCTCAATTACTGTCCGAAAAATTTACCACAGTAGATAAATTGGCCAGTGCAAAACAATCAGATATTGAGGGTGTATATGGCATTGGTGTAGAAATTGCCCAATCCGTGTACCAATGGTTTCACATCAGTGCCAATCAAAATCTGATTATCCGTCTGGAAACTATAGGTATACAACTGGCCACTGGGAAGTCTGTTCACACTAGGACTGAACCTAATCCTCAAATTGCTGGTAAAACCTTTGTAATTACAGGTACCTTACCCACATTAAAAAGAGATGAAGCAAAAGCTATGATTCAAAAAGCTGGTGGTAAGGTCACAGACACAGTGAGCAAGAAAACTGACTTTATTGTTGTTGGTGCAGATGCAGGATCCAAATTAGAAAAAGCTCAATCTCTGGGAATTAAGCAACTAGATGAAGCTAATCTATTAGAAATGCTAATGATTCAGGAACCTGTTAAATCATGACACATCAAACCTCTGGTCGCTGGCGTTTAGGACTAACCTTGTCTTTGCTCACGGCATTTTTATGGGGAGTTTTACCAGTCGCTTTAAAAATGACTCTCCAGGTATTAGATATATACACTATTGTCTGGTTTCGGTTCTCTTTAGCATTTGTACTTTTAGGAGCTTATTTATTCACCCAGAATAAGCTACCAACTCAACAACAAATATTTTCTGCGCCTATCAAATTGTTAGTTATTACCACTATCTTCTTATGTGGTAATTATATACTATTTATGCAGGGTATAGCCTTAACCACTGCTAACAATACAGAGGTCCTAATTCAACTCGCAGGCGTTTTATTCGGACTTGGAGGTTTGGTGATTTTCAAAGAACGTTATACCCTATGGCAATGGTTGGGTATTAGTATCTTAACTTTGGGTTTTTTATTATTTTTTAAATCCCAAATTAGCAATTTAATTACCAGTCGGGGACAATATCTCTTAGGTAGTGGGTTAGTAATATTAGGTGCCATTTCTTGGGCCATTTATGCTTTGGCACAAAAGCAGTTATTACAATCTCTCTCATCATCCCATATTATGCTCGTAGTTTATGGTGGATGTGCTTTATTATTAACTCCTTTTGCCAAGATTACCACTATTTTCACTCTTGATCTTGCATCTTTATCAGTGCTAATTTTTTGTGGACTAAATACCCTAATTGCTTATGGTGCTTTTGCGGAGTCTTTAGAACATTCCCCAGCATCTATAGTCAGTGCAATTTTAGCCCTAGCTCCCATTTTTACTCTAATATCAGTAGACTTAGTAGCAACTATTTTCCCTCAAATCTTTACGCCAGAATATATTAACCTGAGAGGGATTATTGGTGCTTTACTAGTTGTGGTTGGTTCAGCAACCACTGCTTTGGGTAAAAATAAATAAAGTCTTATTTTGCTTTCTAACCAATGGGATAATTACCAGGTTTGACCGCATGAATAAACTCGCTACCGGAATGAGGTCTTCCTCGCTTATAAGCTGCTTCCTCTGGTCTACCCCAACCCATCTGTAAAATTAACTCTAAGAAACTGCCATTTTCCCATTTTAAAAAACTCACCCATTCTGTTCTTTGGGCAATTCTTTCCACATCCAAGTTATGGATTTTTTCATGTTCTCTACCATTGCTCATACTCAAATATAAATCCATATTGGCTGTTACTTGCTCCCAATATGTCAGCATAGACTTTTTTGCTCCTTTCAATATTTGTAAATCAGTATCTAAGGCTATTAACTGTCCATGAACCTCTGGATAATGTAAAGTTTGAGCATTAATGGTCAAGTCTTTCCACACAATACCAGAAACCTGATGTTCTCTTTGATATTGATGAATGGAATATTTAAAATCTTGGTAAGCTGTGAATTTTTGTAATCCCTCAGTGGGAATGAACTGGTCAATGATAGGATTACCTGAAACTTTCACATCTAATTTTAAACGTTCCCCTTTTAAGCAAGCTTGGCGCTCTGCTGATAAGATCTGAATCAGTTCCCAGGTTGAATAGACTTTGTTCATTGGTAATCATTGAGTATTAGTTATTTGTTATTTGTGGATGACTTAATTATTATGTTTTAGTAATTAGCAAAATGCGGTATCACAACCAACAAAAAATTAGACTGGGGTGATCAGAGATCACCCATGGAGCTTAGTGGTGGGATTCGGTGATTTTAAGGACTTAACTCACTGCTATACTCATTAAATGAACGTTGTTGGTACTTGATGGATTGATCCCGGGGGACTAAATTAAATACTTGTCGGAACTTATCATCTATCTCTTCAAAGGGTACTTGTCCATTTTTATTGAGAACAACTTTACCTGACTGATCAAAAACCACTATTTGAGGTACACTACCAGAATAATAGTATCCTGGTTCATTAGCATTATAGACTTTTTTGGGCGGAATAGCATCCACACTCACTGGAATAATCCTCACCTCTCTACCATATAACGCTTGAGTCTGGGAAATAAATACCGCATACTGTTTACAATCCCTACTGTCATCAATATAAAACGTTAGTAGGATGGGTTTGTGTTCTGCTAAACTCTGTTCTAGGGTTTGTTTGGGGGGGACCAAGGAACCATTTCCCGCAAAAACCACAAAAATATTACCCTCATATCTGTCATCTTTACTACCTGCCAGTGCAGTATCTATATTTATACCTGTGGTAACAATCAACAGGCAAACTACCAATAATAGGAACTTTAAACAAAATCTCTGACATTTGCCAGTTAGGGATACTAGTAAAAAAGGAAACTCTATCTTATTCATTAACAAAAACCTTATTTAACACGTTTGTCTACATATAATAGTTACACCTATAGTGACAACTGGGGGATATTTTTGAGGAATTTTTTGGTGTTTGGCACTATGAACCTAGCGGTTTTGGTAAACATTAGTTAGACTAGGGGGATTGTTTTTAACAATCAGGAAATTTCTTGGGAGCGCCCGTGAAAAAGAAATCAAAGTTTATACCAATTATAAACAGAATTAAACTATACTTGGCAGTATCTATCGCTAAAACTATCACCTTTTTAGTGCGTTCCCTGGGTTTTGGAGCTGCTAGTGTGTTGCCAGGTGCTATTGCACGACGCATCGAGCCTAAACTTTTACAGTTTTTGAGTCAGCAGGTAAAAAAAGGTGTAATTTTAATTGCAGGAACCAATGGCAAAACCACGACTGCTTTGTTGTTGTGTACTATTTTGGAAAACAAAGGGTTTAAAATTGCCCATAATTCCACTGGTGCGAACCTGGAAAATGGTTTAGCAACTGCTTTAATAGAAAACACTAACTTAATGGGTTATTTGAATGTTGACTATGCAATTTTAGAGGTTGATGAAAATATTGTTCCTAAAGTATTACAACCTTTACAACCAAATTTGATTATTTGTTTAAATTTGTTTAGAGATCAACTAGACAGATATGGGGAGGTTGATACCATTAGCAAAAAATGGACAAGGGCAATTTCCACGTTACCCAGGGAGACTGTAGTTATTGCCAATGCTGATGACCCTACTTTATCCTATTTAGGTCAGCAGTTACATCAGAGAGTGTTATTTTTTGGTTTAAGTGAACCGGAAAATTATTTAGATTCCATTCCCCATGCAGTGGATTCTATTTACTGTCCCCGTTGTGGAGATCCTTTGGATTATCAAGGGGTTTATTTATCCCACCTGGGAGATTTCACCTGTCCCAGTTGTGGATTTAACAAAAGTCAACCTTTGTTATTGAGTGGTGAATGGTCACAGATTCTCGTAGGATTATACAACAAATATAACACCCTAGCTGCTGTCACTGCTGCTCAAGAATTAGGTATTGACGAACCAACGATTAAAAACAGTATTGACAATTTCCAAGCTGCTTTTGGTCGAGCTGAAGATTTATTGGTCAGTGGCAAAAAGGTGCGGATTTTGTTATCTAAAAATCCCGTGGGAACTAATGAAACTATTAGGGTGGTCACCCAAAGTCAAGATAAAACTACTTTATTGGTTTTAAATGATCGGATCCCTGATGGTACTGATGTTTCCTGGATTTGGGATGTTGATACGGAAAAATTGGTGGAACGAGGTGGAACACTAATTGTTAGCGGAGATCGTCTCTATGATATGGCTTTAAGGTTACGTTATAGCCAAAGTTCTTTGGATAGTAAGATCCGTTTAATCGTTGAGGAGGATTTGCAGCAAGCTATCAAGATTGCTCTGGAAAATACTCCTCATCATGAGACTTTGCATATTCTTCCTACCTATTCAGCTATGCTGGAAGTACGAGGAATTTTAACGGGGAGAAAAATTCTCTGATGTTTTATCTTCTTTCTAGCATTTTTTAAAAACAACTAAAAAAATGGAAATTATTATTGGTTGGTTATATCCAAAACTGATGAGCACTTATGGAGATAGAGGTAATGTTATCACTCTCCAACGTCGATCTCAATGGCGCGGATACGACGTCACAGTATTACCGTTAGACCAAAATTCCACCCCCCAGGACATAAAATCTGTGGATGTTATTGTGGGGGGAGGTGCCCAAGACCGTCAGCAAGAAATTGTTATGCGTGATTTACAAGGAGCAAAAGCTGAAGCAATTAAGGATAAAATAGAGCAAGGTACACCGGGGGTTTTTACCTGTGGTTCACCTCAACTACTAGGACATTATTATGAACCCGCTGTGGGAAAAAGAATACAAGGTTTAGGAATATTGGATTTAGTTTCTGTTCACCCAGGAGAAACCTCTAAACGCTGTATTGGCAATCTGGTTATAGAGGTGACTGCTTCCCGTTTAGCACGAGAACTACAAGCAATGACGGGAATTAAACCCTATTTGGTTGGTTTTGAAAACCATGGGGGTAGAACTAAGTTAGGAACGGTAGAACCCCTAGGACGTGTTGTTTATGGTCTAGGTAATAATGGGGAAGATGGAACTGAGGGTGCTTTTTATCAAAATGCGATCGCCACTTATTCACATGGCCCTTTACTACCCAAAAATCCCTTTGTTGCAGACTGGTTAATTGTCACAGCATTAAAGCTCAAGTATCAACAAGAATTTGAACTCTCACCTTTAGATGATACTTTAGCACTACAAGGGAGAGAGTCTATGTTTAATCGTTTAAAATTGACAAGTAGTTTAGTGATTAACGAGTAATTTGGGCCCTTTGCAAAAAGGGGCGCACCACTAAATATCCAGCACTAAAGCCAGAAACCATCACCACAAGAATGATTAAAAACAACCACCAACCATTTAGTCCTCTACTAACGAAATTAGAAGGTTTGGATCTGGTCTTGAAATTAGTCCGGGTTTTGTTTTTGATTTGTGTGTTCTTTTTATCCCCTTCTGACTTAGGTTTAGGTGCATTTTTTGGGTGGGTGGGGTGTATGGGTTCTTCCCTTAGAGATTTTGACTCATCATAAGGTGTATTCTGGCTGTTAATAGGGTTGGGACTGGTGTTATAATTTTTGTTTAATCCTTCCTGAGAATATTTACCAGGGTCATTTTTGGAATCAAGCAAATTTTGTAATTCCAAACAAGACTGAACAACTCGATTAACTTCCTGGAGTAAATACTGATTTTCTTGCACTAATTTTTGATTATGGTTGGTAACCACATCTAATTTAGATTGTACGGCTTTTAATTCTGTCACCAGTTCTCGATAGACGGAAATAGGAACGGAGGGGGAATATGTGGGATGAGATGGTTTGCCATTAACATCACCCGTAGTTGCTCGCATCTGCATGTTCGTATCACCATGAGGTTGGGAATTTAACCAAATATACCATTTTCATGGATTAATCTATTCTACCACAGTTGGTCATCATATAACTTAATAACCAACCAGCCATAGTAGCACGGCGAGTCTGTCTAGGTCCAAACTCGCCTATCTTATAACCTTTAAAACCCAATTTTTCTTTTAGTAGTTGTTTATTATCCGGAGGAATAGAACGGGTCAGCTTGACGGTTGCAGGGCGGGACTCTATGAAGTTGGGGGGTTGGGGATAATCAGTAACCCATTCAGGACTAACCTGGGTACTATCCCATGTTTGTAGATTATAATCGTATCTGTAACCTAAATAGTGCCACACCAACTGATTAACAGTAAGATCATCAATTTTTTCGTTGATGATATCCCAAATAGTTTCTTGGTTGAGTTGTGGCAAGTTAGACATAGTTAGGCATTTCTCACACGTAAAAAGTTTGTTAACTTACCATTACATCATAATCTCTAAACTATGGAAAACACCACAGAAATTACCAAACTGGTTCGGGCCCATGTTTTTATTACCGGACAGGTTCAAGGCGTGGGATACCGATATGCAACCGTAGACACAGCTACCCAGTTAGGTTTAACCGGTTGGGTGAGAAATCTTGTCGACGGTCGAGTAGAAGCGGTCTTTGAGGGATCCAGGGATATTGTAGAAGAGATGGTACGATGGTGCCATACGGGACCAACTGCTGCCATAGTTAAACAGGTTGTTATTAATTATGAACAAGCGGAAGGATTGAGAACTTTTGAACTGTGCCTTAGTCACAACGTTGGATAGGCGTTTTTTCTCCGATCGTTTGCACATCATGGCTAAAATAGCCATATACTAAGCCAAAACCAAATATGAAGAAAAATTTACGGCTTTTTCTATTTCGTGTTAGTATTTCCTAGGAGATAAATTCTAGATAACTTTTATTAAATACCAAAACTATTATGGAATAAACTGCTTGACCAAATAAATAAAGGATTCTAAAAGTCGTGGAGTATATGAAACTTCTGATGGGTTCAAAATTAATGCGGACTGTAATGGTGCTGCTAATATTTTGAAAAAAGTAGCGGTGATGCTAGGAATTGATCTTAGCGGAATCAGTAGAGACTGTTTAAGCCAGCCTCAGAAAGTTCGTTTATGGACTCTTCAGAAATCTCCGTGTCTTTAGACCGGAGAAGCTTAATTAATAACAAAACTTCTCAAAAAAAATTGAACTAACCAACCTTCTACTAGACCTATTGAGTAACATTAGTACACTATAGGCAAAAACTCTCTTTTATTCATTGATTAGCTCCCAGACAAAACCATGAGTGCAAGTGCCACTGTTCATCAAAATCCCCTTCTTCAAGGCTCTGGTCTACCTACATTTACAGATATTACTCCGGATCAGGTAGAGCCTGCATTTACTCAGCTATTAACAGAACTATGGAAACAACTAACCATCTTAGAATCTAGTGTGGAACCAACTTGGAGTGCTTTAGTGGAGCCACTGGAGCAGTTAACAGAAAGATTATCTTGGAGTTGGCGAGTATTAAACCACCTCATGGCTGTAAAGAATAGTCCTGATTTACGAATAGCTTATCAAAAATTACAACCACAGGTGGTAGAGTTTACTAATGCCCTTGGTCAAAGTAAGCCTATTTATGAAGCATTCAAGGATCTACGTCATGGGGATTTTTGGGAGAACCTCAAACCAGCTCAAAAACGCATTGTAGAGGCTGCTATTAGAGATGCTCAACTCTCTGGTGTCGCTTTGGCGGGGGAATCAAGGGAGCGTTTTAATGAGATTCAAATGCAGTTAGCCAAACTAAACACTCAGTTTGCTAACCATCTTTTAGATGCAACTACAGCGTATAGTCTAGTTTTAACTACTAAAGAAGAAATTGAGGGGTTACCAAGCAGTTTACTTAGTTTAGCTGCTCAAGCTGCTCGCGGTGCGGGAGAGGAACAAGCTAACCCACAGACTGGTCCTTGGCACATTACCCTAGATTTCCCCAGCTACTTCCCCTTCATGCAGCATAGCACTCGTCGAGACCTGCGGGAAAAGTTATATAAAGCCTACATTAGTCGTGCTGCTAGTGGAGATTTGGACAATAATCCTCTAATTCAGGAGATTTTGGGATTAAGGCAAGAAATGGCGGGATTGCTGGGCTTTGAAAACTATGCCCAGTTAAGTCTAGCTAGTAAGATGGCCCAAAAGGTTAGTGCAGTAGAAAAACTACTAGAAGAGTTACGTCAAGTCAGTTATGATGCAGCTACCCAAGAAATAGCAGATCTGAAAACCTTTGCCAAAAACCATGGATTCCCCCAAACGGAGGATCTGGAACATTGGGATGTCAGTTTTTGGGCTGAGCGTCAGCGAGAGGCCAAATTCACTTTCACCCAGGAGGAATTACGTCCCTATTTTCCCCTACCTCAAGTTCTCAATGGCCTATTTGAGCTGGTTCAACGTCTGTTTGGTGTAATCGTTAGTCCAGCAGATGGTCAAGCTCCCATTTGGCATGAAGATGTTCGCTATTTTAAAATTTCTGACCCTTCTGGTAGGACCATTGCTTACTTTTATCTAGACCTCTACAGTAGACCAGTAGAAAAACGTGGTGGAGCTTGGATGGATGCTTGTATTCACCGCCGTAGGGCTACCCAAAATGGTGTAGATGTGGTCTGCTTACCAGTGGCCTATCTCATTTGTAATCAAACTCCCCCTGTGGATGATAAGCCCAGTTTGATGACCTTTGATGAGGTAGAAACTCTCTTCCATGAGTTCGGTCATGGTCTCCACCACATGCTCACTCAGGTTGATTATACTGGAGCAGCAGGTATTAACAATGTAGAATGGGATGCAGTGGAGTTGCCTAGTCAATTCATGGAAAATTGGTGTTATGACCGTCCCACCCTGTTTGGTATGGCTAAACACTATCAAACGGGTGAACCGCTGCCAGAGGAATACTATCACAAACTGTTAGATGCCCGCAACTACATGAGCGGTTCCGCAATGTTACGACAAATTCACCTGAGTATGGTAGATTTAGAATTACATCATCGCTATTTTCCCACCGGTCAAGAAACTCCAGTAGATATACGCAATCGTATTGCTAAAACTACTACTATTTTGTCTCCTCTACCGGAGGATCAATTTCTCTGTGCTTTCGGTCATATTTTTGAAGGTGGTTATGCGGCGGGATATTACAGTTACAAATGGGCAGAGGTTTTAAGTGCTGACGCTTTTGCTGCTTTTGAAGAAGTTGGACTAGATAATGAAGAAGCAGTACAAATTATTGGTCGTCGCTATCGAGATACAATTCTATCTATGGGTGGTAGCAAACATCCCATGGAGATTTTTGAGGCCTTTAGAGGTCGAAAACCCAGCACTAAAGCTCTACTTAGGCATAACGGTCTTTTACCAGCTCGTTAGAGGATTCGGGGGGGGAAATTGCTAACACCCCAGGGTTTCAGCTACCAACCCCCGTCTTGTGAAAACGGGGAGGTGTCAATTATGAATATCACGGTGATATGGTGTCATTCTGAACAAGCTAACACCTGTTCAGTTTATTACAAGAAACTGCGAATTTAAGAAACAGTTCTTGCCAACAGTACGGGACAAGTAGCGTTTACCCGTACATAGTCAGATAGGGAAGAACCCAATAGTCGGTCAAGATCTACAAAACTCTTGGCTATGGATGGACGGCGGTCTGGCGAACCAAGCAATAAAAGGTCAGCGTTTAGTTCCTGTGCTAGGCGGCAAATTTCCTCGCCTGGTTTACCACTGCTGGTGACACAACGCACAGGAATACCACGACTTTCAGCAGTAGCTACCGCATTACCCAAAACCGAGTTTCTTTCCGGTTTAATGTCAGTGATACCTGACACTTTTCCTCCCAGATCTGTAATAACGTTAGTTAGTATTAACTGTCCAGACTCAACGCCACTTAGCAAAAACAAAGCTAGTTGTAAACACTGGGATGAGGAAGGGGATCCATCCATAGCCACCATAACTCGTTTGATGCGTTTAACATATATATCATCCTTAACTAGCAACATAGGGCGAGAGGATAATTGAAACACATACTGACTAACAGAGTTAGACAGAATAGATTCTAGACGTTTAAGTCCCCGAGATCCCATAACAATTAGATCTACGCCGATTTCATCAGCTACTTGACAAACCACATCCTTGGGGTCGCCCTGACGCAAAATAGAAGAGACTTGGCTAGGGTCAAAATTGAGGGACTGAATAGCATTAGCGAGGATTTTACCACCCTCTTCCCATTTTTCCGTCATAGCTGCTGCGGTGCTTTGTGAAGGTACAACGTGCAGAACTGTAACCTTAGCAGATTGGATTGATGGTAGTTCCTTTAAGTTTTTCATCATTTCCTCTGCGTGTCCGAGTCCTGAGACAGCCAACAAAATTTTTTGAATCATTTTGTGAGAATTTTTCTGAAGGTTGATTAGGGTTTCCCTCTAAACTACAGACAAACCCACTCCCAATTTAGCCCAATAGACTGAGGCAAATTTGATGTTATTGATGATTTTTAACGAATTTGAGAATTGGACAAGACGGGTTGGCTGCTTGTTGCCATCAATTAGAAAAACGAAGTTTGACGATGTCATGACCTATCTTTCGTAGCCAACCTTACTTGATGGTAGGTAACTCTTTTTTATGGCGGAGTTATGCACGCTCACCCTACCTACCAAGATTGTTAAGGTCTGGGTAGGTTTGGGTGGACATTAATGAGCGGGAAGTGTCAAGGTTAGTTTTTTCCACCTTCGCGACTGGCAGTTTGAATGTAAAGAATTATTAAAAACACGGCAGGAACAAGCACGAACAAGATACTTGCTACAAACCCTAGGTCATTCACTTGCATGGCAAGATAGCCTCTCTCTAAATTGATTTTTGTTGACATACTCACTGACCCAGAAGGCCAGCGATTTTTGACAGTTCACAGCCACCTGCTACTCAAGTAGTCTTGCGATCGCTCCCTATCCGTTTTAGGTCGTGCCGATGTTCCGTAACGACCACTTCTACACTATACACTGATTCACTGAAAATGACAAGTTGCATAGGAAAAAACCTCCCTCCTTAGTTGGAGGTTAAGGTTTGGTAATCACACTTACCGGCCCATTAACTAGAGTTTGACAAGCAAGACGGTAAGTATCTGGGGAGTTCTTAAATTTTTGCTTTTCCACATCCGTGCGCGATGACAGATTCTCCAGTCCTTCAGTAACTTCCACAATGCAAGTGGCACATTGTCCGTAACCACCACAATTGGTCATTTTACCCCACAACTTATAGATGTCAATTCCATTCTCCAGTGCTTTGAGTCGGAGGTTGGCTCCATCCGCTGCTATTACTTCCTTGTTTTCTTTGATGAATCTAATGTTCCCCATGGCTGTTAGCTGTTAATTGTGACCCGTCACTGGTTAATCTCATTCCTTATGGAAAAGTTTGAGGACAGGGATTACCTGTCCGTATTGAGGACCGATTAATTTACCTGAAGCCCACAGCAGCTTGCCAAACAAAAGCAAGCAGCAAGAAAAATACAGGGATAACCGGGAGTACATCTACCAAAGGCCCGAAGGTTTGGTAAGCTTCGGGCAGTTTTGCTAATAAAATTACTGCTTCCATGTTTGTTTAAATCCAATTAATCCGACACAGCTTTTATACTTGGGAATTATCCTATCATGGTTTGGTTATGGTTTAAAAATCTTCTGGTTGATCCTTAAGAAATTGAAGTCCCACTTTAATCTTAACAGAAAGGATACATTCAGGAGAAACTTCCTGCAATTTGAGTTATTATTGGTATTCTGAGATTCTGCATCTTCCTACTATGCTAAATCCTAATCTGGATGAAATCCAGTTAACGAAAGACGACTACGAAAGATACTCTCGCCATTTAATCTTGCCAGAAGTAGGCTTAGAAGGACAAAAACGCCTAAAGGCTGCCAGCGTGTTATGTATTGGCACAGGTGGACTTGGTTCACCACTGCTATTATACTTATCAGCAGCAGGGGTGGGACGTATCGGTATTGTTGATTTTGACGTAGTTGATTTCTCTAACTTACAACGTCAAGTCATCCACGGCACATCTTGGGTGGGTAAACCCAAAATTGCATCGGCAAAAGACCGCATTCATGAAATTAACCCCTATTGTCAAGTTGACCTATATGAAACTCGGTTAAGTTCAGAAAATGCTATTGACATACTTAGTCCCTACGACGTGATTGTGGATGGGACTGATAACTTCCCCACCCGGTATCTAGTTAATGATGCTTGTGTATTGTTAAACAAACCCAATGTTTACGGATCAATTTTCCGTTTTGAAGGACAAGCAACAGTATTTAACTACCAAGGTGGTCCTAACTATCGGGATCTATATCCTGAACCCCCGCCACCGGGTATGGTTCCTTCCTGTGCAGAAGGTGGTGTATTGGGGATTTTACCGGGAATTATCGGTGTAATTCAGGCTACGGAAACAGTAAAGATTATTATTGGTAAGGGGACTACCCTTAGTGGGCGTTTAGTGCTCTATAACGCTTTGGATATGAAGTTCCGAGAGTTGAAGCTGCGTCCTAACCCTGTCCGTCCAGTAATAGACAAACTCGTTGATTACGAAGAATTTTGTGGTATTCCCCAAGCTAGAGCAGCGGAAGCGCAACAGCAAATGGAAACCCAGGAAATGACTGTCAAGGAGTTAAAGACTCTCATAGACAGTGATTCTCAGGATTTTATCCTATTAGATGTGCGTAATCCTAATGAATATGAAATTGCCAGGATTCCTGGTTCTGTGTTAATACCCCTACCAGAAATTGAAAATGGTGATGGTGTAGCAAGGGTCAAAGAATTACTTAATGGACACAGTTTAATCGCCCATTGTAAGATGGGTGGACGCTCTGCCAAAGCTCTGGCCATTCTCAAAGCAGCAGGTATATCAGGAACTAATGTCAAGGGTGGTATTAATGCTTGGAGTCAGGAGGTAGACCCCTCCGTACCACAGTATTAGTTTTACTGTATTTATTATGGAGGTGGCGATCGCCCGCAGATAAATTCACCCTTTTGTAAACGAGCGATCGCCCCTTTGGAGATTTCTTGGGTCACTTTCCATTTTGGGATATCAAGATTTCATGAGTATATACAAATCTAAGTTGAGCGTTTTGTGGAAACAGGTTTGGGCTTTAGCAGGGGTACAAGGGGCAATTACACTTTCCTGGTTAGTCTATAACACCTATCTACCACAACTGTTAATTCAGTTCGGGTTTCCATCATCCTTGGCACCTTTAATTTTAATTATTGAAAATGCCTTAGCTGTAATTATGGAACCGCTAATGGGTGCACTTTCTGACCAGTCTCAACGAAAATTTGCCACTCGTTTTCCTCTTATCTCCCTTGGGGTAATTTTGTCCTCCACCCTGTTAATTGCCATACCATGTATGGTAACTTTTGTCTCCCCTTCCCAAGTCTTCCGTGGACTTTTGCCCCTAACCCTGATAGCTTGGTCTCTCACAATGACCATTTTTCGTTCCCCAGCACTTTCTTTGTTGATCAAGTATTCCATGCCATCTGAATTGCCTTTGGCAGTTAGTTTTATCACCTTTGCTGGGGGTGTGGTCGGTGCTTTTCGTGGTGTTGCTCATCAGTTTATTCTTAGCTTGGGTGCCATTTGGTCCTTTGCGATCGCATCCTTTGTACTTTTAGGCACTGGTCTGGTTTTAAGGTTTTTCCACCCACCAGAAATACCCACGTTGCCCAAAAACTTCCCATCTCCAACAATACCCTTTTATAATCTATCCTTCATTTTCCTAACCGGTTTTACCATGTCCTGGGGATCTCGTTTGCTTATGGATAGCTTGGGCAAAACTCTCAAAACCCAATTATCCCCTGATAGGGTTACCATAACCATGCTATCCTTTGGTTTAACCCTGGCTTTAGCATCCTTACCTGCTGGATTTTGTGCTAGTAGGTTTGGTAATCGTCCAATTATGATACTAGGAATTATCGTCACTATTATATCGGTTTCAACCATGATAATTTTCCCAGTGCCAACACCCTTTATAATCCTCTTAATAGTGTCCTTAATAGTCGGTTTTAGCTTGATAACAAATGGCATAATTCCATTTATTCTACAGTCAACTCCTCCCCGCTGGTCAGGATTAGGAATTGGCACTTATTTTGGTGGATTTTCTTTGGCCATGAGTCTTTTTGGCTCCTTCTTTTCTCCAGCCATTACTCCTTTCATAGCTGGTATAAGCGCAGCCCTAGCGTTTTCCGCCAGTAGTATATGTATTTTTTCCACTAAAATAGAATATAACCGACCTTAAAGGTGAAAGTGCCAACATTGCCACCATGTTCAGATAGCGCTAAAATCTTCTCAAGGTTTTTTGTCAAAAATTACTAATCGCACCTTTTCTGGTTAGAATAGTATAATTGTTCTGATCAAAAAAAACAAAGCTACCTTAACGCATCTTTGTTAAATCCTATATTTAGAGACTCTAATGGCAACTAACACAGCGGATACTGGCAAACAAAAAGCACTGAGTATGGTGCTAAACCAAATTGAGCGCAGTTTTGGTAAAGGAGCAATTATGCGTTTGGGTGATGCTACCCGAATGCGAGTGGAAACCATTTCTACCGGGGCACTAACCCTAGATTTGGCTTTGGGTGGTGGTTTACCCAAAGGGAGAGTCATAGAAATCTATGGACCAGAAAGTTCCGGTAAAACCACTGTGGCCCTCCACGCAATTGCGGAAGTGCAAAGAAATGGAGGTATAGCAGCTTTCGTGGATGCAGAACACGCTCTGGATCCTACCTATGCAGGTGCATTGGGTGTGGATATTGAAAACCTGCTGGTTTCGCAACCAGATACTGGTGAAGCTGGTTTGGAAATAGTTGATCAGTTAGTACGCTCCGCCGCAGTTGATATAGTAGTAATTGACTCTGTAGCTGCCCTAGTACCTCGCGCTGAAATAGAAGGGGATATGGGTGATGCCCACGTGGGTTTACAAGCTCGATTGATGAGTCAGGCTCTACGTAAAATTACCGGTAATATTGGTAAATCCGGTTGCACAGTTATTTTTATTAACCAATTACGCCAAAAAATAGGAGTTACCTATGGTAGTCCGGAAACTACCACAGGTGGTAACGCCCTGAAATTTTATGCTTCTGTAAGGTTAGATATCCGCCGAATTCAAACACTGAAAAAAGGTTCCGATGAATTTGGTAATCGGGTTAAGGTTAAGGTAGCAAAAAATAAAGTTGCACCACCCTTTAGAATAGCTGAATTTGACATTATCTTTGGTAAGGGGATTTCAACCCTGGGTTGTTTGGTAGACCTAGCAGAAGAAACAGGTGTGCTAATTAGAAAAGGTGCATGGTATAGTCATAACGGAGAGAATATTTCCCAGGGTAGAGATAATGCCATCAAATACTTGGAAGAGAAATCTGATTTTGCCGAAAAAATTAAAGAGCAGGTACGTGCTAAACTAGATCAGGGGGCGGTAGTTTCCGCCAATTCTGTGGCTAAGTCCACTGAAGAGGAAGTAGAGGAGGAAATGGAAGAAGAGGAATAAACGTGGCCCGGGAGATGGCTCAATGTTAGAATTGTACTGTTTCAAATTCAAAGGTGGTAATCAGACTGTCGTCAACATAAACTTCTATCTTGTGTTGACCAAGAGGATCGCCAGGAGATATTTGCCAGTAGTTTTCAATCACACCATCTTTCGCCATTTGGGTGCGCCTTGTAATTGCTGTGGTACCATCCGCTCCCAGGGAGAAGTTATGTTTTTTATCCTGTGTAATCCATGTTTCTGGAGCTTTTGGTAAACGCAATACCTCCCGCCATTTTACTTGACCTCGATAATTTTCCAGGGTAATTCGCCAACCATAAACATCACCCCTCTTTAGTGGTATCCTGGTTGTAGGGAAAAAATTAACCTTACCCTGACCATCAACTATTCTCACTCCGAACTCTGATTTTAAGACGGGAATTGATTGGTTGTTAGGTAAGGGAAAAATTTCTGGAGGTTCTGGAGGTAATTGTGCCACAACTCTATTATTGAACTCCAAACCCCCTAAATCAACTCCCAAGGTCAACCACAGAAAAGCTAGGCAAAACTTGACTGATGTGAACTTCATAACCTTTTCTTGCTAGATAATTGTATTTGTAGAACTAGCCAATAATTCTATAATTGTCAGCCATAATCCGGTTTCTGTCTGTCAGCACAGGACCAATAAAAACCTATTATCGCAAACCCATTAACAATGTCTTTTTTTCGTGAAGATGAATTCCTGAACAATTTGGGCAATCAAGTTCTAACAGCTACCAGGTCGAAATTCCCTCAATTGTCTGATGACCAAATAGCTTTAACCTGGGTTGTTTACGACCCTCCTGTTATTGTCAACACGGGTGGCGCTTTGACCCCCGATGCTTTTTGGCATCATCCAGTCCGAGGTTTTAGTTATCGTGGTGGAGAGCGGGTCTATCCCGCTAGTATAGTAAAATTGTTCTACATGGTGGCAGCCCATGAGTGGTTGGAACGGGGAATGACTAGCACCTCTAAGGAGTTGGAAAGAGCTCTCAATGATATGATTGTGGATTCTAGTAATGATGCTACTAGCTTGATAGTTGACATTCTTACCGGAACCACCTCTGGTCCAGAATTGCCCACTGAGCCTTTTGCTACTTGGAAGTATCAAAGACAAATTATTAACCGTTATTATCAGTCCCTGGGGTGGCAAGAAATGATGAGTATTAACGTTTGTCAAAAAACCTGGGGTGATGGTCCCTATGGGAGAGAAAGAGCTTTTTACGGGGAAATGTTTGAAAATAGAAATATGTTAACCACTGATGCGACTGCTCAGTTGTTGCACAGTATTGTGGGTGGTGTAGCAGTTTCTAGTCAGCGTTCTCAGCAAATGCTGACCCTACTCAAGCGGGAAATTGGTACTGATGAATTATTAAAAGATTTAGAAGAAGATCAAGTTACAGGTTTCTTAGGAAGTGGCTTGCCTCAAAATAGCCAAATCTGGTCAAAAGCGGGTTGGACTTCTTCTGTACGCCATGATGCTGCCTATATTGAGTTACCCAATTACCATCCTTATCTTTTGGTAGTTTTTACAGAAGGGAAGGAAAACGCTAAAAATCGGGAAATTCTGCCTTTTATCTCCGCTGAGATTGCTCACACCATGACCAAGTTGTGACTTGTTGTTCATGATTTATGAAAATTTTGTCCGGCGATAGATTTCTTTCATGGGAATTTCCACGTTTATACTGTGGAAGATAACTGATTGCTCAATTTGGTCATAAATTTCCAGTTGCCAAACATTGTTTTTTTCCCCATGTTGTTTAGAGTATTGTTCAACGTATAGTTCATCCTGAGCAACTAGTACGTATTCGATAAAACTGGGAAGGGAGCGATATTTTCTAAATTTGTCTCCCCTGTCATACTTTTCTGTGGAAGGAGACAGAACCTCGATAATTAATAGGGGGTTGAGAACTTCATCCGTGCGATTATGATTGAATTCCGGACTACCACCAATTACAAATATATCAGCGTAGGTTCCATGATTTAAGCTGGGGATCCAGATTCTTAAATCGCTATTATAAGTCTCAAAACTGCTATCTCTAAGAGCAAGGTTCAAAAAGGTAGTTATATCTACAGTAATACGACTATGAACTTCCGAACCTCCTGGCATAATAATTATCCTTCCATCTGCGTACTCATGACGTTCTTGCTCAGTTTCCTCCATCCTTCTGTACTCATCTGGAGTTAGGGGGATTTCAACATCATTCCTAGGAATTGCGATCGCTCGATTATTAGGACTATCACTGTAAATAACCATTAATTGACCTCAGCAAGTTCTAGTTTCTTGACAAGACTCACCATGACAAGGATTTACCTCTATAGAAACATGAGAAATAGTAGGAATATCTCTAAGTAACATTTTATAGTATTCTGGCGTTTTTGGATCATGGGTAACTAGGGAAATCATAGCTGCTAAATGATGCTGTCCAACATACCAAATATGTATATCCGTCACACGATTGTCCGAATTTTCCTCAATGGCGTTGACAATGGCCAACCTTATTTGTTTATCACCAGACCCATCCAATAAAATCAAACCGGTATCTTGTAGCAAACCGTAAGACCATTGACTAATTACTCCTGCACCCACCAGTCCCATTGCTGCATCCATCCATACCCAACCTAAAAATTTACCAGCAAATAAGGCAATAATGGCAAATACAGAAGTCAAAGCATCAGCTAAAACGTGAAAATAGGCAGCACGTAAATTATGATCCTGCTGGTGTTCATGATGATGTTCGTGATCATGGTGATCTTGCAATAAAAAGGCGCTGACTATATTGACAAATAGGCCAATAACAGCTATTGTTATAGCCTCATTGAACTGAATTCCCGTGGGTGTAAAAAATCGCTGCAGCGATTCAATCCCCATGAAAAGGGCAATAATTCCCAAGACTACAGCACTAGTAAATCCAGCTAGGACGCTAACCTTACCAGTGCCAAAAGTATATTTAGGATTGTTGGCGTTATTGCGTGCGTATTGATAGGCAAAGACAGTAATACCAAAAGCTGCAACGTGGGTAGCCATGTGCCAACCATCAGCTAGTAAGGCCATGGAACCAAAAATGGTCCCTGCTGCAATTTCCGCTATCATAGTTAATGCGGTTAGCACCATAACAATTTTGGTACTTTTCTCAGCTTGATGCTGGTTACTAGAAAAATCGTGGGAATGTTGCCATTCTTCCAAAGTATGAATATGCACAGGTTTTTGACACTCCTTGTTTATTATAGAATGGATCGAGGGAAGAGACCCATGCGGGCGTTGGGTTTCACACAAAAAACGCTTGCAAACGTAGTTGCCAGCTAATTCGTTAATAATCTTTTGAAAAGTGCGATCGCACAGCCCTGGATCTTCCACAGCAAAAGCGGGATAGCTGATTATACTTAACAATCATGATTAATTTTATTGCCCCGTTCCCAGATACCATAATCAGGAGTGCGATAGGCCCTACCCACATAGTAAACTAGATTTTGAACAAAGTTCACTTCATCCAAAGTGAAAATAATTGACAGACCAGATGCAGTCATCTGTGCCAGAATCAATAAATATATGGATGTGGCATCCAGTTGTAAATGTCCCCATTCATCATCACCAACTACGATATCACCAGTGGTTGTGTTGTATTTGGCGTTGACGGTTGACCGATGACAGATCTTGTAATGGTTATTGGTTAGTCTCCTAATCTAAAATCTGAAATCTTTTGTTTCTTAATGTATGCTGAAAACGATATCATATAAGGCATCACTTCAGACATCACAGATTGAACGCGCCATGAAAGTAGAAACTATTCGCACAACGTTAACCATACCGAAAGAATTGCTAGAAGCAACTGATAAAGCAGTGTTAGAAGGCAAAGCTAAAAATCGCAATGACTTTGTGGTGCGAGCTCTGAAAAGAGAACTAGCAGCACAAAAACGAGCTGAAATTGATGCCGCTTTAGCGGAAATGACTAGAGACCCAGATTATCAAACGGAAGTTTTAAGGATGGAGGTGGAATTTGCTACGGCGCAATGGGAAGCGTTGCGGCTAGGGGAATCTCCACGATGAGAAGGGGTGAAGTTTATGATGCGCGTCTTGAAATGACTGAAGGTTCTGAACAGGGAGGAACCCGTCCAGTAATTATTGTGAGTCGTGACGTGATTAATCTATCTAGTCCGGTTGTTTTAGCAGTACCATGTACTACCTATCAAACGGGCAAGCGGGTTTATCCCACCCAGGTTTTGATTTTAGCACCAGATGGTGGTCTCAGGAAAGATTCGGTCGCAATGGCAGATCAGGTGCGGGTTTTATCGAAAACGCGCTTTTTGCGATTACGTGGTGTGCTTTCTGAGGTGGTTATGGCCCATCTGGCCCAGGCTTTATTAATTGCTTTGGATTTACCAGGAGAAAATAGTAGTTAATATAGTTAATATAGTTAATAACCGGGATTTCTCAAAAAGAAAAAAGGGGAGAAATTTCAGTAATGTCCTGCTAGTATATTGCTGATCTATTGGAAAAAAATAATGACTAAGATTTACACTAAGGACTTCAAAATTAATTGTGTCCCAAAACGACGGACATGGCAGAATATAGCCCAAGAAATCATGAAACTTCCCTTACCGGGAATTCCCATTCGAGTCATTTTAACATCAGCTCAGGATGACACGCTTTCGTTTGAATGCAGTTTTATTGCCATAGAAAAAAAATTAACTTGGCCATCTCTATTAGAAATTAACGTTCGTAAACGAGTTTCAAATCAGCCTTTTGTTGCAGTTAGTATTGTTCCAACGGGAGTTAGGGCAGAAATTGGAGGCTTTGCGGGAGATGCTACTCCTAGCACTAACTTATTAGCTGCTGCTTGTGACTATGTTATAACAAATCCTAACGCAGTAACCGCTTCTGATGTGTATTTTGCTAAGGATAATGTTCTTTACTTGGAAGGTAATTTGATTTGCCAGCTACTCCTAGGAAATATTGGTATTATTCCAGAGAAGCGCACCAATATCGCGGCAATTATAGAAAAACCCCGAGACGAAAGATTTTTAAATAATGTTTTGAATGCTCTCAATGGTTTACGTGCTGTTGGTGGTATTAACATTGATCCCGTGATAGTAACGGGGGGAGCCATTGAAACCAAATGTACCTACTCCCAGTACGGTAATGCTTCGGGAGAGTTCAAAGGAATTGAAGAGTTAATAAAAGCTTTA
Organism: Cylindrospermopsis sp. CR12; assembly: GCF_001432185.1. NCBI lineage: Bacteria > Bacillati > Cyanobacteriota > Cyanophyceae > Nostocales > Aphanizomenonaceae > Cylindrospermopsis > Cylindrospermopsis sp. CR12. The sequence continues at coordinate 67,774 of NZ_LMVE01000092.1, forward strand.
GATGTAATAGAAAACTCATCCGCTAGAGCGGTAGCTTTGATAAGCACTTTATTAGTAGATGATCAAGTTCGTCAAGCCTACTACAAGGGAGAATCTATCCCCAATCCCTGGGGCGGTGCAGAAGCAATTCTTACTCATACAGTTACTAATTTTTATCCTTTTACTGCTGCCCACGCTCCTCTTCTATTAGAGTGGGAACATACAGGATTCGGTAAATTAGTAGACCCTAGAGATGGAGCGGAATTAATTTCTAGCGCTTACGTATGTTCGCCCTTAAGTGGATTAATAAATTCTCCACGTCCAGTTAGCTTTGACACCCCAATAGCGCCCGGTGAAACCAGAATATCCGTAGAAAATATTTCAGCATTAGTTATGCCTGAAACAACTGTAGGGAATATTCCTTTCTTTGCTGGTTTAGATCAAGGTGTTCCAATTATTCTAGTCAAAGATAATACAACTCAATATAAAATTACCCCAGAACTATTGCAAATCCCCGAAACTGAAAACAGAAAGATTTATCGTGTCCGTAGCTATATGGAAGCAGCAGGATTATTGCTGGCTTTACGAAATGGTATTTTACCGGAGAGTACAACTCGTCCAATTCCACAACTTAAGCCAATTTTCATCTAAAACTACCTATGGATCGGAATCAATCACCTTCTACCTATGAGTTTATCTCCTCTCATAATTGTGATGTCAGAGTAAATCTTTATACTCCTGCTCATCAAGGAATTGGTAAAAATATGGATCATCTGTCAGAAATTTACCAGTACGATGTTACTTTTCTAACGAGATCTCGCACGGAAAACATAGAAAAATATTTTTCCGAGTTGTATGGGACAAAGCATACTTTCTGGCTAACTGGAGGAGGTACTCAAGGAGTATTAACAGCCTGCGCCTTGTTGGGTACTTTTAATAAAAGGGTGGCAATTGCTATTAATAGCCATATTTCCACTATTAGTGGCATTGTTTTAGCCGGGCTAGATCCCCATTTTATTGCGTCTAAATCCCTTATGCCAACAGCTAGCGAAGTGATTGCTTTCTTAGAAGTTAGTGGCGTATCGGCCTTATTGTTAACCAACCCGAGCTATGAGGGGGTAACAATTGACTTAGCTGAAATTGCTCATTATTGTCGCCAAAATGATATTGCTTTAGTGGTAGATGAATCCCATGGAAGTCATTTCCCCTTTCTGGGAAAACAATGGCAATCGGCGATAACTTTTGGTGCGGATATAGTTACCCATAGTCTACACAAATATGTAGGAGGTTTAGTCCAAACAGCTTTATTGCATTTACCTAAATGTTCCCGGTTTAGTGTAGAACAAATGATGGGGAGTTTGGCATTATTTGAAACCACAACCCGGAGTAATTTGTTAATGTTAAGTATTGAGGATGCGATTAATCATGGTTATTCAGAATCTGGACAGGCGTTATTTAAACAAGTAATCTATGAGTGCAATCAAGTCCGGCATCAACTTGATAATTATGGTCGAGTTTTAACCTATGATCCTCAAGTTAGGGATCCTTTTAAAATTTATTTACAAAGTGATCGTGCCACGGGAGAAGAGTTGGCAAAACTGTTGTATGAAGAGGGTATAGATGGAGAGTTTTCTAATGGAGAAGGATTACTATTAATTTTCTCCTTTCGTCACACTTCAAAAGACTTTGAACTCGTTAAAGAGTCCTTTGCCAAACTCGTACCAATTCTTAAAAAGAAGGAAGTTAGGAATGTTTTACCACCTAATTACTCCAGTCGTCATCCTCAGATCAAAATTTTGCCCAAGGATGCTTTCTTTAGTCCAAAAGAAAAGTTGCCAATTGAGCAAGCATTGGGTAGGATTAGTAGCTGCTCTATTCTCAAAGTTCCGCCGGGAATTGCTGTTTTAATACCGGGTGAAGAAATTACAAACTGGCATCTGCAACATTTAACATCTGATCATTGCGTGGAAGTTATTCACTAGTTTTATGATACAATTGCAAGAACAACAAAAAAAATCACCTTGGCTACCAATAGGTAGTATATCATTAGCTGTTTTGACTTTTGCTTTTACACCAATACTGATTCGGACATGCCAGGAAGAAATAGGACCAGTTTCCACCATATTCAACCGCTATTGGATAGCAGCAATGATTTTGCTATTATGGAATATTTTGAAAAATCCACGACAACTTCTGATGAAAAATCAAAATCTATTCAGTCAGATGAGTCAGCAAAAGTTATGCTCCATTTGTAATAAAACGGTATTTCTATTGTTATTGTCAGGTTTTTTTCTAGCAACCACCACAGTTTTGTGGTCTTGGTCGCTTGTGCATACTGGTGTGGCCAACTCAGCATTACTGCATAATTTATCCGTATTTTTTACCGGAATAGTCGAATGGTTTTTCTTCAAAAAATACTTCAATAAGCACTTCATCATAGGTGGTGTGATAGCTGGGGGGGGAATAATTATATTAGGGTTAAATGACCTCAAGTTTGAGGTGGGACAAATCCAAGGAGATCTGGTCAGTTTATTTTCCAGTCTCGCATTTTGCGGATTTTTAATGACTGTGGAAAGAGTCAGAATTAAGGTTAGTAGTGTAACTACAATGTTGTGGTGTTATGGGCTAGGAATTATCCTGACACTACCCATAGCCTTAATCAATGGTGAGCAATTATTTCCCCTATCATGGCATGGGTGGTATGGTCCTGTGGTTTTAGGAATTAATGCTGTTGTCGTTAACTTTTTAGAAATCTATAGTCTCCAGCAGTTATCTGCATCTTTCGTTACCCTAGTTTTCTTAATAGATCCAATTTTGACAGGGATCCTTTCCTGGTGGATATTTGGAGAAACATTGTCTTGGCTCAATTTTGTTGCATTTACCGTGATTTTGTTCGGTCTGTATTTGGCAATATCATTCGATATTGGACAATTAACCATTTCCGAACATGCCGTCATGGCTAACGAAATCTCTGATGCTTAATTTAGACTCATTAAGTGAGAAACACAGGTGAAAATATAGGAGTAGAAACACTGTGCAATCTTTAAATATACGAAAAAGTTATGATGTAGTAGTTGCTGGCGGCGGACATAATGGACTCATTGCCGCTTGTTATATTGCCAAAGCAGGTCGCTCTGTTTTGGTGTTAGAACAGCAAGATAAAGTAGGGGGGACAGCTGTTTCAGAACAACTATTTCCTGGTATTGAAGCTCAACTTTCAGTTTATGCTTATCTTGTGGGAATGTTACCCCAAAAAATAGTCTCTGATCTCAACTTAGATTTTCAATTCAGACAAAGAGATCCAGCTTCCTTTAGTCCCTTTGAAAAAAATGGAAAACATCAAGGTTTGTTGATTAGTAATAGTTCGCAGAGCATCACGAAAAATTCCTTTGAGCAACTGACGGGAAATTTGAATGAATATGATAGTTATTGCAAATTTCATCGACTGCAAAAATATTTGGGCAAGCATATTTGGCCATCTTTGCTAGAACCAATGCAGACCAGAGAAGAAATTAAAAATCGCTTTCAGACGGAAGAGGAAAAATTAGCTTGGAAATTATTTATCGAGCAACCTTTAGGAGTGGCAATCGAAGAGTTCTTTGACAGTGATTTGGTTAGAGGTTTAGTATTAACTGATGGAGTAATTGGTACCTTTGCCCATCCCCACGATCCCTCATTGCAACAAAATCGGACATTTCTTTATCATCTCATTGCCAACGGTTCGGGAGATTGGTGTGTCCCAGTTGGAGGGATGGGAAAATTAACACAACAACTTGTTACCCAATGCCAAAAATTTGGTGTGGATATCTTAAACTGTGCTGAAGTTATTAAAATCAACCCAGATCCTGAGCAAGCAATCGTTCAATTTCAATACAATAATCAGGAAAGCTATGTCAGGGGAAACTATATTTTAGCCAACATCGCACCAAAAAAACTCTCACAATTATTGCCTGGCTATGAGGTTGTTAACGACCCTAAAGATGTAGGTTCTTTTGTCAAAATTAACATGGTTCTAAGCAAACTACCTCGACCGAGGGCAAATTACGATTCTGTGCAAGCATTTACTGGAACCTTTCATATCAATGAAGGCTATCAAAACATTATCCACAGCTACAACATGGCAATTCAAGGAGTAATCCCAGAACAACCACCTGGAGAGTTTTATTGTCATAGCCTAACAGATAATTCTATTCTATCCCCACTCCTGAAGGCAAAAGGCTATCAAACCTTAACTTTATTTGGTTTAGAAATGCCTTACACGTTATTTATTCCAGATAATGAAACAAATAAAAAGAAAGTGTTGGCACTTTATCTAAAAGCGGTTAATCAATATTTATTAGACCCGATAGAAGATTGTATTGCCCGGGATGAAAATGGCGATTTTTGTGTTGATATTACCACTCCAGTAGATGTGGAAAGGAAAATGGGTATTCCCACAGGTCACGTATTTCATCAAGCTCTCTCATGGCCTTTTGTAGAAAGTGAAGAAGAACGTGGAATGTGGGGTGTAGAAATTGGTTTCGATAACATATTTTTATGCGGTTCCGGCGCTAAACGGGGAGGATGCGTAAGTGGAATCCCTGGTCACAATGCAGCTATGAAAATACTCGGGTACTGAATAGCTCTCAATTTATTGCCCATATACCCACATTTTTCAACATTTATAAGACCTTTATCATGTAAAGGTCTTATAGCTTTAAACTGTAACCGTTTTCAACCCTGTCGGATGTAGCTGTAGCCAAGAAAGCCTATCTAGTAATCAACGTCGTTTGGCTGTACTGCGGTTCATTTCTCGGTTTTCTTCCTCTCGACGACGGCGATCGCGCCAATCAGCTAAGGTTAAATAAACTACACCGCCTGTAACCCCCACTAACAAAATTAGGGCAACTACAGCTAAAATATTCAGTAATGAACTCTCCACAGTTACCCTACAGTCCGTTACGTCCCCAAACGACCATGGCAATGGACCATGTAAAGACGACCATTAGCGATACCCAACCTAGTGTCAAAATCATAGTTCTACTTTTTAAAAACAAACCACACTTTCTTATTTTATCAGAAATTCGGTGGCAAAACTCTTTGCTGTTGGCAAAGCTTTCTGCTATACCGGAAATGTCAGCGTTATGGCAAGTGGTAGAAAATTGCCATTTAGGAAAGTTAAAGTGGAATTTAATCAACAACTTTTGAAACACTACTGGAAACGTCACTTAGAGTCAGAACACCAACAGCTACATTTATTCAGTTCTGTGCACATTTTTGAAAGTTTACCATCAACAAATCAAATGGCGTGGCAATTGTTGAGTCAAGGGGAAAAACGGGGATGTGTAGTGATTGCCCAACAGCAAACTGCGGGAAAGGGACAGTGGGGAAGACAATGGCTATCTCCCCAAGGCGGATTATATATTTCCCTGGGCATACCTTTACAACTGGAAGTTGCCAATGGGTATCAACTAACTTTAGCCAGTGCTTGGGGAATTGCATCCCAGTTAAAAAATTGTGGCGTGGAAGCAAGAATAAAGTGGCCAAATGATTTAGTATTAAATCGTCGTAAACTGGGAGGCATTTTAACAGAAACTAAAGTTAAACAAGGACAAATTACCCAGGTGGTCATTGGCGTAGGTGTCAACTGGAAAAATCCCGTGCCAGAAACAGGTATTAACCTACATTCTTGGCAAAACGAGAATTTGTGGCCAATTTCTGGACTGGAAATGCTTGCTGCTCAGGTTTTACTGGGAATACAGTCCGGTCTGGATTGTTTACAAGACGAAGGAATAAGCATTGTTTTGTCCCGTTATCTGGATTTACTTATCAATTTGGGTGATCAAGTATGTGTCAATATCCCATTTTCAGGTAAAAATGAGGATAATTTAGTTGAAACTAGTGTTTTAGCTACCGTGGTCGGGGTTACACCCCAAGGTCATTTGCGCCTACAAACATCCGGTAATAGAGAGGAACTCATCCAAGGAGAAATTTCTCTTGAACCAGGTACAATCAGTTTGGGTTACACTCAATTCTCTGTTTAGTTGTTTTTAATCTGTCCATACTATTTTAAACTTACCCACAAATAAGGAAAAAATGCCCTATTCCCATAAATCTACTAAAAAGCAAAGACAGTATAATCAAGACTTAACAGCCAAACGCTTTGCTTCTACAGTACCTGCTCAAACTTTATCCTGGTTGAGCAGTATTAGCCTACTAAGTGGGGGTTTTGTATTTGCCCAAACCGAATTGCCAGTAGATAATATTGTCTCTACAGTGGAAGTTTCTCAACCAACTACATTGGGAGACAAGGGGCAAAATGGTCAGGTATCCCTACCCGTGGAATCCAAGGTGACGGAATTGAAAACTGGTGTGCAAACCCAGGGGAAGAATTCAGAAGTTAACTCAAATCTTGAAAGTGTTGCAACAGAGGGGAATTCTGAATCTAGGTCAGAAAGTTCTCCAACTTCAGTAATCTTGAAAGTTCCCGCACTTCCGGTCCTAAAGTCCCAACCTGAAACATTGCCTACTAGTACTCAACCCATCCCAGAAACATCCACACTAGTAATTCCAGTGACTAGTCAACCCAATAATAGTGACAACGGGAATACAGGTAAGGATTATAATAGCACTCAAATTGATCCCACGGAATATAACGGAAATAGTACCGTTAAATATGATGCACCTAGTTCCGTGGAAGTTACAGGAAGAACTCAAGATTGTAAAGCGGTAATCTCCCAGCCAGGGAAATCTGTTGGCACTTGTGGTGGCAAAAATCCCACTAATCCATCCGTAGCAAACTCTACCCAAAAGTCAGCACCTACTTGGCTAAAGAAAAGTGCAGCTGTGAATTTAGGTAAAAGCCCGCTTAAAACAGTACCCAATGAAAATGCACTAAGCACTAATAATAGCAGTCCCAGGCCCCAAGGTCAGAAGTCTGAGGAGGTTGTCAATTCCTTAGCTGCTACTGTGAATAATTCCCAAAATTGGCACAGTCTAGGATCCAATTCCAGTAGTCGTCATACCAGCGCGGGGGGTTATATGGGAAGAATTTCCACAAAGACTAGCTATAATCGACCTCGCGACCCCAGAGAATTTTCCTCTAACACAACGGTGACCCCAATTACTCCCAGTTTTGGCACCCTACCACCACCAATGATAGAAGGAAAGGTGGCACCCCGTCCCAGTAAGGTTGCTTATGATTTTGACCTAGCATCGGTTTTACCACAAGTCCCTTATATTAGTTCCTTTGCTGATAATGGTACTAATTCCGGTAGTGTCTCTGGTATTACATACCCATTATCATTTGCAGCGCCTATTACCTCCCTATTTGGTTGGAGAACACATCCTATCACAGGCGATCGCCGTTTCCATGCTGGGATGGACATTGCTGCACCCACAGGAACACCAATTTTAGCAGCAGAGAAGGGACAAGTAGAGATGGCTGATTGGATGGGTGGTTATGGTTTAGCAGTAACCATTAATCATGACCAGAGACAACAAACCCTTTACGGTCACATGTCAGAAATTTTAGTGCGTCCTGGACAATGGGTAGAGCCAGGAATGATCATCGGTCGTGTGGGTAGTACAGGCAACTCCACGGGTCCCCACCTTCATTTTGAGGTTCGTCACCTGACTGCCAATGGCTGGGTTGCTGTGGATCCTAGTATGCAGTTACAGGCCGGAATGAATAGTCTTTATAATAGAGTTGCCTATAACTACAACTCCCAAAGCAAACAACTACGATAAAGCTATTTCTAAAATGGTACAAGCCTAGACATAACCATGTTCCATTAAAAACGCTGGTGTGATTTCCTCTGAAGTTTGATGTTCTTGGTGTGACATAGAAAGGAAATTTTCTACGTATTTACCGAGAATATCAGCTTCCAGATTCACCCAACTGCCCGGGACTAAACAGTTAAGATTAGTTTCTGAGTATGTGACTGGAATTACAGCCACAGTGAACTGGTAGTGTTCAGGTTGATATCTGGCCACCGTGAGACTAATGCCATTAATAGCGATGCTACCTTTGGGGACAATATAGCGAGCTATGTCAGGTGGTGCAATAAAGGTCATTTCCCAAGAGCTGGCTGTTTGTGCTGAGGAAACTAACTCACCAATTCCATCCACATGACCCATAACAAAGTGACCCCCTACCTTACCCCCCACGCGCAGGGAGGTTTCCAAATTCACATATCTACTTTGAACCTCCTTTGTGCCTAAAGTTGTTCGCTGTAGGGTTTCCGGTGAAGCAGTAGCAATAAAGCCTTCCTGGAGAAGTTCTTCTACTGTTAGACATACACCATCTACGGATACACTATCACCATAACTTAAATCTTTCATAATTGTACCTGTAGGACTTTCTAACGAATTAATAAGTGTAATCTGCCATAAATCTCCTGATAAAGGTTTAATCCTACCTAATCCTTGAATCAAGCCTGTAAACATAATTAACCTGCCAAATTAACTCTAATTGTGTCACAATCTGCGGTTTTGAGGAGAAAAAAGCAATAATTGCCCATCAAAATCTTCAAAACTTCTTCAATCTTCCAGACGCTTCCAGACAATTGATCAAATTTTCCCAACCGATTAAAATTCACACATTCCCATCAATCTCAAGGCATACTTGATTAAGATAATAATTGTGGAGGAGCATAATTTGGCCTAGGTCATTAGCAACAATAAAGTCTAGATAAAGTCCAGATGGTCTGGGTTTTATCCAGCAGTCTAATACAAGTCATTATAGAGAAGAAAAACCTTATGTTTACTTCTGTCTCACACAACTGGCTCAAGGGTAATTTTTACCACTTAGCACTCACGCTAGACAAGGATTTTAGAGGGTTAGCCAATGATTGAAATGAGAGTCGCTGGTATAGCATTAGATGCCATAACCCGCAGTCCGATCGTACTCCTGAAAGATAGTTCAGATCGTCGAGCTTTACCAATCTACATTGGTCAAGAGCAAGCTAGAGCTATCATGGGTGCTATGGAGCATCAAAAACCACCCAGACCTTTAACTCATGACCTCATGGTCAATATTTTGGAAGTGTGGGATATGACCCTAGAAAAGGTCATTATTCATTCTTTACAAAAGGATACTTTCTATGCAGCTTTAATTGTTCAGCAAGGTGATGTGAAAAAGGAGATTGATTCTCGTCCCAGTGATGCGATCGCCATTGCTTTACGTACCAATTCGCCTATTTGGGTGATGGAAGAAGTGGTGGCGGATGCTTCTATTCCTGTGAACCGTGATGCTGACGAAGCTGAACAACAAGCATTTCGGGAATTTGTTTCCAATCTTCGTCCGGAGGATTTAATTAAACGATTTGGCAATAGTGATGGTTAAGGTGTTCACTGACCATTTTTAATCATGCTTCTTCTACAGCCATTTCTATAGTGGAACTACTCTCTAAATTTAGGTCATGAAATACCGTCGTTTTGGTAAAACTAATTTAGACTTATCCGTGTTTTCCTTGGGGACAATGCGGTGTATAACTGATGTGGAAATTTTCCATCACACTATAGAAAAGGCTTTAGAATGGGGAATCAATCATTTAGAGACTGCTAGGGGTTACGGTAAAAGTGAGGAGTATTTAGGTAGGGCTATTAAAACAGGTTTATCAGTACCCCGAGGTCAATTTTATATTACAACTAAAATCCCTCCTTGTGCAGATAACAGCACTATGGAGCGACATATTGATGAGTCTTTACAAAAACTAAATGTTGATTATTTAGATGCTTTGGGTATTCATGGCTTAAATACAGAGCAGCATTGGAAATGGGTAAAGTCTAATAATGGCTGTATGAAAGCTATACAGAAAGCAATAGAAGATGGTAGAGTTAAACATGTTGGGTTTTCTACCCATGGTAGTTTAAAGATTATTTTGGATGCCATTAATACAGATTATTTTGAGTTTGTGAATTTGCATTATTATTATTTTTTCCAGCGCAACAATTTAGCGGTTACAGTAGCAGCAGAAAAAGATATGGGTGTATTTATTATTTCTCCTGCAGATAAGGGTGGGAGACTGTATACGCCATCGGATAAATTAAAGGAACTGTGTCAACCCTTCACCCCTCTGGAATTGAACTATCGGTTTTTGTTGAGTGATTCGCGAATTACTACCCTAAGTGTAGGTGCTGGAAATCCAGAGGAATTAACTTTACCCTTGGCAGTTTCTGATAATACTAGTAATTTAACACCAGCAGAGGTCAAAGTTTTTAAAAACTTAGAAAACTACCAAACCCAAATTTTGGGAACTGATAAATGTAGTCAGTGTTATGATTGTTTACCCTGTCCGGAAAATATCAACATCCCCGAGATATTAAGGTTACGAAATTTATCGGTTGCCTACAATATGATTGATTATGGCAAGTATCGTTATGGAATGTTGGAAAATGCTGGTCATTGGTTTTCTGGAATGAGAGGAAACCGCTGTACAGAATGTGGTGATTGCCTACCCAAATGTCCCGAGAGTTTAGACATTCCCCATTTGTTACAAAATGCCCATGAAACATTAAATGGCAAAAGCAGCAGAAGGTTATGGGATTAAGCGCTTGCAGCAACACCCTTTCCATCAGTTTTTTCGATTATAGATTTGTGGAAAATTGTGCGATCGCATATTTTTGCATATCTTTGCATATAAATTAATTATTATCTTAGCTTACAAACTTGTCTACACACATATAAAATACCTCCAGGAGGCGAAAACCCCCACCATATATAGGAAAATCCCTAATTGG
>NZ_LMVE01000093.1:0-1216 GCF_001432185.1 Cylindrospermopsis sp. CR12
GCCTATGACTATATACTATTTTAAGTAAAGCTAGAACAAACGGATAACCCCATGGTTCAAACAACAAACCTCGCCTCGCTTTACGAACAGGACTATCCTGCTTGGTTAGACTTAACCCTAGCACAACTCAAGCAGCAAGATTTCAGTGCCATTGACTGGGGGAATTTAATTGAGGAAATAGACGCATTGGGAAGAGAGCAACGTTATAAAGTGGAAAGTTATTTGTTGCGACTCCTCATCCATTTACTACTGTACGAGCATTGGCAAACCGAACGCCCTTGGTCAGGTAAAGGTTGGGAAAAAGAAATTGATAACTTCCGGTTGGAACTTGATGCTCTGCTGGAGTCCCGGGTTCTTCATAACCACTTCTTGGCAATCCTACCAAAAGACTACGACAAAGCTCGGAAACTGGCAATCAAAAAATCCGGGTTATCACCGACAATATTTCCGGAGATCTGTCCCTATACTCTGGAGCAAATGCTTGATTTCGGTTGGTTACCTTCACAAAAGTTGAAACCCGACTCAGAAGGATAAAATTAGTTATGTCTTTTAATCAATATAAAAATATTGCTCAAGTTTTGGATGATTTTCCCTTAAATTATCTAGAAGAAAACTTTGTACAAGAAAAATCATTCTCCCCAGATGTTTATTTCATTAATCGCTTTAAATTACTGCTAAAAGAAGGAGTTGTTTTTAACTCAGAATATGCAATTTGCGAAGGTATTATTTTCCCCATTCTAACAGAAATATGGCAAAAGTACCGAGATAATTTATTGATTTGGAGTCATCAACCCCTAAACTATGATGAAAAATTATCAGGAATACCTGACTATGTTGTTGCCAAAAGATCTTCGAGAGGAAAAGTGATTTTTGAATCTCCTTATTTAATATTAGTAGAAGCCAAAAAAGATAACTTTGAAGAAGGTTGGGGACAATGTTTAGCTGAATTAATTGCCGCACAAAAACTGAATAATCAACTAAATCAAACATTATACGGTATTGTTTCTAATGGTAAAATTTGGGAATTTAGCAAATTAGAAGAAGATAATTTTGTCAAAAATATTGAAGAATATAGTATATCTAACTTAGAGCGGTTATTCGGAGTTTTGAACTATATTTTTGAGATTACCTATTTATCTATAGGGGATAGTGCAAGCGCTGCTGCAGGGAATTCGCTGAATAAGTGATCGCACCATAACCGTTGAAAAAATCCAGT
>NZ_LMVE01000094.1:0-22554 GCF_001432185.1 Cylindrospermopsis sp. CR12
GGTTAATAATCAATACTTGTAAGTGAAAAGCCCCTCACCTAGTGGGGGGCTTTTTTTATGGCGTAACATCAGGATTGGAGAGCATGATTATCAGGAATATACCAAGTGCGATCGCTTTGGTTATTCATCATCCTTTGAGGATGGATTTTATCGACTCTTTTTAACCCAAAATTGATATCCAGATGCGGAACTTAAAGCATTGGCAAAACTCCAAGCAGCACTTTCAGAACTAAAACTGGCAGCCTGAGTTTCCCTACAACCCTGTATTGTTATTGTATTTTTTGATAATTTCTGTTATAGTTGGTGCGAGTGGCCACACAGCTTGGGATTTCTCTAGCCAAGGTGGGACAATAGCTCACGCTGGAAAACCATAAAGAGAGGATTTGAAAAAATGGCATTTACACAGCTTCCTTTACCATACGACTTTAACGCTTTAGAAAGTTACGGCATGAAAGCTGAAACCTTTGAATACCATTATGGTAAGCATCATAAAGCATACGTGGATAACCTAAACAAGCTCACTGAAGGTACAGATTTGGCGGATAAGTCTCTTGAAGAAGTAATTCAAATTTCCTTCAAAGATGCATCTAAAGCTGGGGTTTTCAACAATGCAGCACAGGTTTGGAACCATACTTTCTTTTGGAATTCGCTTAAGCCTGCAGGTGGCGGTGTCCCTACCGGAGTATTAGCAGACAGAATTAGTCAAGACTTTGGTAGCTTTGACAAATTCAAAGAAGAATTTTCCACAGCAGCAGCAACTCAATTCGGCAGTGGTTGGGCTTGGTTAGTTGATGATGGTGGTACACTCAAAGTAATCAAAACACCTAATGCCGAAAACCCTTTAGTACACGGTAAAAAGCCACTCTTAACCATTGATGTATGGGAACACGCTTACTATATAGATTTTAGAAATGCGCGTCCAGCATTCATCAAGAACTTCTTGGACAATTTAGCCAACTGGGAATTTGCTGCTGCAAATTTAGGCTAAGTCTGATAAGACATTAATAATAAAAAGTTCGAGCTTTTAAGCGTTCATCTTATAGCTACAGCTATAAGATGAATATGAATGTAGGTTGAAGTATGAAACCCAACGCCCGCATGGGTTTAACCCATCCTACAAATAATTGAGAGGAGAATTTAACCCTGAAGCAGATTAGCTATGCCATCTTCTGTTGAACGTCCTTCAATCAACTCCTGAAAATAGTGATTTAATGGTCTTTCAGAACTAATTGTTTTCAAAATAATCCTATCATTTTGAAATTTGTCAATAACTCTCAAGGCTAGGTGAAATTCTGCTGAATTTGGGCGGCAGAAATTTGCATCATAAGCGCAAAAAGTTAGCAAGTAAATAAGAGATAAAAAAGCATTCTGTTTGTATTGGAACTCAAAATCTTTATAATGTCTAGTTAGTAAATAGTTGATAATTTTTGTAAAATGTTCCAGGTATAGACGAGAAGTTAATAAGGTGTTAGAAGGATTATTAAAATCATAATACCAAAGTAAAATTCTGCCATACCCCCACAAGTATTGACTTGTTTCAGATGTATATTGTAAGTCAAATAATTGAAAATATCTTTGTTGTAGTTGTTCAGTTACAGCAATTCTTGATAAACACTGTAAATACTCATTTGACACTTTTTTGTCCCTTCCACTATTGTCAATAATTAATTTCACCTGGGAGTCAGAAAATAAACTATCTGACATATCTCGTGAACATATAAATTGTGAGAATTGATATAATTTACCAGTAAGAATTATTGCATTAATCAGCAAATTTTTCTGGTGATAAATTACAGGTCTATTCTGTCTTAGATATTGATTAGTCGTGGTAATCATAAAATCAATTACTGTGTCAAATTGAGAATTTGTTAATTTTCGTTTCAACCCTGTAACAATCTCCTCATCCTCAATGGATGAAACCTCGATAAATTGTAGCAAATCAGGATTCGGTTTCTGTCCTAAGTGTTGATAAGCTTGTCTGAAACTTGTACTTAGTTGTTCGTAAGTTCGACTATTAATGACATTTACTTGAGAGATTTGATTTAAAGAATTCATAAAATTTCCAAGAGCTACACTTGCGCTCAAACGTCTAATTTGAGACAGAGATCTTTGTTGACGATTTTCACTGATTCTGGAGGGGGGGATGTAGCTATAAGAGACATTAACCCTGTTGACCAAACTAGTTTTAATAGTATATTGGTTTTGCAAGTCTTTAACTTCCAGTCTAGGAAAAGATCCTGGTTGTAGATAAAACAGAATTTGTACTAAGACTTCTTGATCATTTTGGTTGCTGTGATGATTGTGATAGTTTTCAATATCAATTCTGTAATCTTGGGGAACACCATTGATAGAGTAATCAGAACCATTGACTCTAATTGGTAAATTAGCACTATTTCTACCACGGGGAATTCTCACAAAGTCTTGATCTCTACTAGCTATTCTTCCTGTTAAGACTGTAAGCTTACCTTCATAAGAAATAGCATCTTTTTCATCAGATAACTCAATCCATACTTCCTGGTTATCAATAGCTATAGCGAACTCAATTCGATCTAAATAAATTCCAAACAAGGGAAACCCTAGCTGATTTTTTTGGATCCATATCTCTGAAAACCTTTGGATTTGAGGTGTGAAACAAATAAAGTTAGATAAATGTAGGTAGGAAATTTTCTCAAAAATGTTATATTGACTGATTAAGACAAACTGGTATTGGGGATACTGGATAGCAAGTTGATTGACAAGGTTAATATCCGGTTGAATTTGCTGATAAACAATATTAGCAATATCGAGTGTAAGTACAGTGATTCGTTTATAAAAAATTTGGTGGTCATGGTCTACTTCGATAATCAAACTTATAGACTCTTGAGCAATTTGAGATTGAACAAATCTGAAAAAATTAATCTTGCGTAAATAATCACCCAGGTGGTTAATGCTTTCCTGATTTGTAGATAATTGAGGGAATTGCTGCTGTAATAAAAACTCAGCTATGGAATAACATACCCGTAAATATGTTGCTTGAGAATTGCATACACTAGGTAAAGATATCTGATGTCTAGTATCAAGAATAGGAATTTGGTAGGGACTATTTTCTGGTTGTATAAAGGTAACTGGAAGTAAACTAGAAATATCAAAACTATCGAAATCAATAAATACTAGTGGTTTAAATGGTTTGGGGGAGGGGTTATATAGGTGTCTTTCAACAATTGCTTCCCGGTGACTCCAATAATGATAAGCACTGCTATATAAATAACCGTCCGTAGATCCCAGACCATACCTCATACTCAGGGTCATTAAATCTAAAGTATCACTAATGATAAATAAACGCTCCCTATCTCCTCCCCTTAGTTCAGTTCCCATAGATAGGAAATTTAACTCCTGGGAATTAATAGTTAACTCAGAAGCAAGAAAATTATTACCTATTGGTGCAGTTAAATAAGGATAATTAGAATATTTATCCAGAAACGATTTGTAGTCTCTACTCGATTGAGGAACTATATCAGATTCCTCCTTCACTAAAAAAGTATACTCACAAGCATCAAAATAAGATTGTAAATTAAATAATCTAGGCATATTTTCCTGTTCCTTACTGATTTTAAATTTTTGTGTTTTTTTGAACCTGGTCTAAATTATGTGGGGAGGCATAATTATTTGTAGGATGGGTTAAACCCATGCGGGCGTTGGGTTTCATTCATACTTCAACCCAACCTACGTTCCTCTCATATTTAATTCCATCCACCCACTTACTCTCTAAATTACTTTAATAAATTTAGATTTTTAAATTTAGATTTTCTAGTCTATCAATGATTTCGTTAATTTCCATTTTATTAGTAGTTTTATACATCAAATCATGTAAATTTGAATGATTCAAGTTAGGATTATTATGGAAAATAAAATCAATATTGAAATTAAAATTAATTCCCCCAATGTAAGCTATTTTATCCCCTAAGATAGTAATCTTAGCATGGAGATTATCAATCTTGCGAATATTCTGAACATTAAAGCTCTTCCTATAGAAGTTTTCATATCTCATAGACGCACTCGAATCAATAAAAACCCTCGTATTTAATGCACCGAGATAACCTGCTATTTCCCTAGATGGTTGAAAACTACGAGTATAAATTCTGATCTGTTCATTTTGGGGAAAATTGCGTAGGTTTTCTATCAAATCTTGCTGATATTGTGCTGATGTCAAAAAGTTGTCATGATTTTTTCTATATTTTCTTTGATGAGGATAAATAACGGAGCGCAACCTAAACCCATCACTATTAGCATCAGGTATAACCTCATTTTTACTGTGATTATACCAAAAGTTTTGGAAATAACTAATTAGGTGTTCATGCTGAGAATTATTACTAACCACTATTCCAGCTTCTGTATTAAAGTCCAAACTGCGACGAGTCAGATTACAGGATCCCAGATAAGCAGCTTTTTCCGAAATATAGGTTTTTAAATGAAAAGCACCACTGCGAATAGGTATATTCTCACTCAGCACCATTCTCAAACAAGATTTTTTACGTTCATCGGTTATTTGATATTGTTCGGGTATGACCATAGAATCTGATATTTGTTCATCAATGCGGTCTAAAAGTTCATTGTTTAAATCTGTTAATATATAAACAGGTAATTTTGCGGACTTGTGACAAATTAATTCCGTTAAGTTCTCATCCTCAATAATATAACTAGAAACTAGTAAAAACTCACTTGCTTGGTCAATAATTTGGTGGATAGTTCTCCGATTTTTACCACTATCGATTACAAAACTAATTTGAGACCCATGTGAGGGATTTGGTTGTATTTCATCAGGTAACCCTATGGGTTGATGTTGGTATGTTGACACATATTGATCAACTAGTAACTGAACATCTGTAGTTAAGTTTGATATATAATCTTCCTGTATTTTACTACTAAATCCTAGGAATGTAATAGCAGATCTTAATCTCAGGGGTAATTCCTCTATGGAAATCCAAATTTTTACTTGTTGAAAATTATTATTAGATAGGTGACAGTCAAAATTAAGAAAGAAATTATTTAAATCATGAGATTTCAAAGCATAATTAATTTTTTCCAAATCAGGTAAATTGTGCCAATAATCTTCAGATGTATTCCATAGTAGTTGGATAAAATCTGAGTTTAACCCTGGGTAATCAGATTCTTGTAAGGTCAGGAGGTAATTTCCCATTTGTTCACAAACAGCACCAGAAAAAATAGGAATTTGTGTATCTTCTGCTGTTAAACTAATGCTTCCTTCCTCGCAGACAAAATTATAAGCATATTCCTGAATATCTCGATCATTTAATTGAGAGTCTATATGTTTGAGCAATTTCAGAGCTGGTACTTGGTAAATATCACTTGCTCTCATAGCACCACGACTTTGTTTGCACAAATTAATTAAAACCGATTCTGGGATAAAATCTAATCCGAAAGAGTGACGTAACAATTCAGGTGTTCTTCTCTGATATTTGGTAGATATCGCTTGTACTTCTTGAATTAAATAATTCAAGGATACGGATGTAGTTTGTGTTGCATTTAATAGCAATCTTTCAAATTTTCCCGATAATCTAACTTGTATTTTCATAATTCACGGTTGATTTAGATGACAACTTGACGTTCTTGAGAGACAGCAGGATGATACAATAATGCTTTAAGGGGAGAATTATATCTTAGCCATACATCACAGTCACCAAATAAAAATAGATAATCTTTTGCTCTTGTTAGGGCTATATTAATATCCTCTACTGAAATATCCTTAGGATTACCTGAACAATTAACCATAATGATTTTCCTTTCCTTTCCACTCCATTCTCCTGCTGTACCAACAAATAGTTGATTCTGATATATGGATGAGATTGTAGGTAAAATTTCCTTAATAGCATCTGTCTGGGTTGGAGAAAATGTAATCATCCCTATTTCGGACATAACTTGTCCATCGTGATTTCTGATTAATTTCTCTAAAAATCTAATCATATTTTCTGCTATGGGTTTATCCCCTACCATTGTGTCAGATACATCTTGCCAAACAACTCTTCTATTAATTTGCGATAGGTTGACTCCAGATAGGCTATTATCAATATAATGTGATTGACTATATACCCAATGATTACAAATAGAAGGGTAGACAATTTTAGCCATAGCTGAATGTAGCCTAAACTGTTCCTTTAATGTATAAACATAAGCCGGTGATAAATGACTTTGCAGCCATTGAAAGCAATTAAATTGCAAACAGTTATAAGGATATGGGATGGATTTTTTAGGTTGTCCATATCTTGGAGGGATATCTTCACCAAATAAAACCAGTTTTTTGCATAATCCTGCCAAAAATAATAGCTGTATCCAATGAAGACGATTTGCTTCTTCTACGATGATTATATCAAAACTAGTTTCCCATAAAAGCCTATTTTCCACCTGCATGAACTCAGCAACAGTACCAGTAATAGTGATTTGTGGATTGGCTAAAAGTTGACGGGCAATTTCTTCAATTCCTGCTTGTGAGAGGTGATTATAAATTTGGTTTAATCTTAATTGCTCTTGTAAAAAAGGCAATAGTTGTTTCAACCGATAAGCTAATAAGTGTAGTCTTGCTTGAGTTAAGTTTTGAAATTCTGACTCTAACTTTAGTATATCTGCTAATTGTTGATAGCTGTTATTTTCAATAATTGGCAACCATCTTTCTAATTTTGCTGGTGTTCTTAATTTTGATAACTCTACATCTGGTAGCAAATGTAATGGCAAATAATCCATTTTAGCTTGAGCTAAATTATCATAACGTAAGCGATTGATCACCTTTTGATAATAATCTCCCTGTTGGGAAAGTACCAGCGGATAATTTGTTAGATTATAATAGGGTGACAAAGATGCCAAATTATGAGCTAAAATCAACACCTTATGAGAAGAATCAATAGCCACTTGAGCAAGATTCTTAGCAATGGAGGTTTTTCCTGTTGCTCCTGTTCCAGAAATCACAGTAATAGGACTATTTGAAAGTGCCATTTCCAATGCTATTTGTTGATTTGCACTCAGGGGAATCCTAGGACTAATGGAAGGAAAATTTAAGGATAATCGCTCCTGAGAGTAAAATGCGTTGTTCCTACAGATCGTTTGTATGATTAATTCTATGGATAATGAGGCAAAATTGTAAATCTCTAATAGTTTTTCCCATTGTGCTTGGCTAACAGGTGAAATTTCAGCTGCTGTATATATTAATTTTTTTAATTGTCTTTTAAATCCGCCTCTATCAAGTTCCTCAGTTTTATTTTCTTCCGTTTCATTAGGTTCATTAAAGTTCATACTAAAGTCCATGTTGTAATTCTCATTATAAGTCATATTATGTTAATTGCCTTTAAGCAAATTGGTAATCATTCTGTTAATTATTTCAACGGTTGGATCAAATCCCTGCTCCGTCAAATTTTCTGGTAACTTCATTAACCTGATATTTGGAGATAAAATTTGTAGATTATGATTTTCTCCATAACTCGAATTATAAGTTGATGGATTTTCTTGTAAATATAATACAATTGCCTGTGAAAATGAATCAAAACTTCTACTCCTTTTTTGCATTTCACTAATTATATCCTGACTGGGAACATACCAAAATACCCAAATGGGAAATTCTAACTTTGTGGAATTTAGTTCCCTAGAATCTAACTGATGAATTTGTAAGGTTAACACCCAATCACCTCTAGAAATTTCAGCTGGTTTCTGCAAGCCAAATACATAAACTTGGTTCTGTAAAAATACTCTAACTGTAACATTTTGATTTCTAGTTAAATAACATCCTTGATCAGCAATTAAGTTAGATTTAACCAGCGAACCAGCATTTATATTTACATGATTAAATTTGAGTAACGCCGCTGTGAAGTAAATATAAACCACATCCGCCAATAAGGAATTTCTAAAACTCCATAACTTCTCTTTTTCATACCTCTTGCGTACATATTCTAAATATGCCTGATAAAAACTCTTATATGTAGCATTTTGCTGTAGTACATAATTTGGTTTTGTGAACTGATAGTTTTTATTTTGAATGGTATTAACTATTGGCTGACTTTGAAACAAATCAATTACTAATCTAATTTTTCTAACTTCTCCCCTAAACTGAACTGCTCCACTTCTTTCATATTGAAAACAACTCAAGTGTAAATATCGAGTAAAATAAACCAGAAATTTATTTTCAGGAGTGTTAAAATCTTGATATCTTTGAATCCCCATTAGTTCTTGTTTTGAACCAGCTTTTTCTACAGCAGTTAATCCAGGTCTACGAATATAATCTCGTAAACAATAACTATCCATTTCTTGAATTTTTCCTACTGGCATTGATTCTGCTTGTCTTCTGAGTTGATGACGTAGCTTGTCACCAATTAATTCTAACTTTCGGCGCAATTGATATTTTTTATCTAAGCTGATTACAATTGGTAAATTGGCATCTTTAAGGTTCACAGACTGTAACTTTTGTGGTACTCGACTGAGCAAAATATGAGATTCCATATTAAATCTTACGGTATTCTCTCCACTAAATATGTCTGTAAACATGCCAATAAATAATCGGATTAATTCGGATACTGTTTTATCCAAACGATTTCCTAATCTATTTTCCCATTCTTCGATTTCTGCTTCCTCTTTGATAGTTTCTAGATCCATAACTTGACCCATGATAGGTAACTTATAAGATTTTTTAGAAACTTCTAAATTCAATACAGACCTTAAATCCTGCCAATTATGTTCATCAGAATAGGATAAATTAGCTGGTTGTAAATAGGGAAAACCGATTTGATAAACTCCCGGAACGATAGTGATAAACCAAGACGATAAAGATAAATCTTCATGTGGTTCCAAAACAATAATTGGACGATCGCTGGCACTCAATTCAGTCGAATTTGAAATCGGTTCAGACTGATTCAGATAGGCAAATAAATTGGAATATATTTTCATTATACCTCTTCATCTTCATATACTAAACCCTGCCAAGTAAACTGTCCGTAACGCCCCTTTCTTGCTTTATCAAAGGCTGTAATTAATGGTTGATCATTGATATCATCAATAATTCTGCCCATTTCTTCTAGTTGCTCATGAGCTTCGTCAACCATGACTCCTCGTAATTTGGGCAACAGTTTCTGTCCAAATTGATCAGCGAGGGCAAATTTAAAAGCTGGGGATTCAATACTCTCCACTTGTGGATAGTTAACCACATATTGAGTAATAGCTTGGTAAACACGATGGGCAAAAGGGTGTCCCATTTTTTCCATTACCTCATTAGCTTGGTTCAGGAAATATTTGACGCTCCTAACTATTTCAGAATTGGGATTGGGCAATTTCACCCACGATTGAAAATGAGAATAGGGTAGATAACTGGAATCGTGATGTTGAACTGCTGCTCCTTGATTCTCCTGACGCAATTTTAAATTTTGGGGTCTACCAAAGGTTAAGACATTTGCTCTATCTAGTACTTTGTCAGATAGGGTCTGTGTAGTTTCATCTTCATTCATCGTTCCCACAAATAAAAAGGAGTTGGGAATTTGTAAACGACGTTCATTTTCACGAATTCGTAAACTACCCACATCAAGTTCCAAGTAAGTCGCATGATTACGGCGACTTTCCAATTTAGATAAAAACTCACTAAAGTAATATTCTACTCTGGCTAAATTCATTTCATCCAGTAACACAATGACTATTCTATCCTGCATGTCTGGCTGTCCATATTGATATAGTCCTCTCATTAAGTCAGTTGGTTTAAATTTCTTTTCTACATAGTTATAAAAACCCTGCAAATCCTGAGGAGAATCCCATCGTGGTTGTACAGCTAATGTTAGTAATTGGGCACCAAGATAATTGGCATATCTTTGCGGTAGTTCACTTTTACCCGTCCCACTAATCCCTGCTAAAATTACTAAGGCAGAAATGTCTTGTACTTTTAAAGATGTGTGGAAAGCATTAACTGTTCTAGTTGAAAAAGTTAATCCTTGGGACCTAATTCTAGTAATAAAATCAGCTATAAATTCTGATTCTTGCTTTCTTGGTTTAATTATTTGTGGTAGATTATTCCAAAGCTTTTCTTTCAAAGGCTGTAAGGCTAATTCTGCACTATTTTCTATTTCTACAATTTCCTGTTTGTATCTACTAATTGTTCTTTCAAGTTCCTGTTTTTGTTCTTGTAAATGACCATTGCTCTCTTCTAAAGCTGCTTTCTTACCCTGCCAAGTCTGTGTTTCTGTTTCTACCTCTCTTAACCTTGAGCTTTCGTCTGCAATACTCAGTCTTAAACTATGTAATTTTTCTCTTAATTCTTGGACTTTTTGGTATTCGTTTTGATTTTCTTGGATTGAATGTAAAATTTGTTGTTTTTCTAATTCTAACCTTTGTATTTCTGGTCTTAACTGATTAACTTTTACCTCATAATCTTGGTTTTGTTTAATAATATTATCATAAGTAAAACGCAACAATTCTAAATCAGCTGCACGTTGTTCTAGTTCCTGAGACTGATTTTTCAGATTTTCAACTTGTGTGGTCAACTTCTCTAAATCAATTTCTTTAGCCCGTAATTCCAATTCAATAGAAACAGTTTCTTGTCTGCGGGAATCTAAGGATTCCAGTTGAGAGGTGAGCCCACTGATTTTTCCTTCTAAAGCACTTTTCTCAATTCTAGATTGTTCAATTGCTCGTCTGAGTTCTTCCAATTCTAATAAACGAGGATTCTCTTGATTAATCACACTGATGCGATTTTCCAATTCCTGTTTTTGTGCTGTCAGATTGGCAACTGTTTGGCTAATATCTTCCAATCTAGACTGATTTTGCTCCCATTCTCTTCTAATGAATTCTAACTCAGCTTGCTGATTACCTAATTTCCCTCTCAGGACTACTAGATTTTCTTCTTCCCTTTCTCGGTCTTGTTGTAACTGGCTTACAGTGGGTCTAAGAGTTTCTATTTGTTGGGTTAGATTTGTTGATTCTTGTCTTGTCAGTTCCCGATTTTTTAGTTCCTCAAGCTTAACTAATGTGACCCGATTTCTATCATCTTCCAACCTGCGAACTACAGAAGCTCCCATAATAGCACCAGCAGTGCTACTTAATACCCCTATACTAGCTTGTCCATTGGCTATACCCATCAAGATAACACCAATACCCACACCCGCACTAAGCCCACTAACTATAATCAGGTCCTTCATGCTAACCCAATACCCCCTTTTATACAACATAGACACTGTAAACAAGCGGAAAGCCACTTAGCATCTATCAAAAGATAGATATTTTTGCCACTTAGCAGGTCAATAGTTGAACTGCTTCCAACCCACATTGCCAGCAAAGTGTCAACATACTTGTCAAACATTCCTCATATGGATTACCATGGTGATCATGATACGTCAGGGCTATTTAGCACAATGAAATCATTTGAATATATACCACCACTACAGCCTGAAAAAAAATCTTCAACTGTACGCCGTCAGTTGAAAAGACACCTTCGCCAGCGATCGCATTTAATTATGGGACTGGAAGTTTTTGGCAAAATTATAGTAAATTTACTTATTATTTCAGTATCAATATCCGCACTGACACGGTTGTTCCCCCATTACTTGTTACAGCAAGACAAGTTAGAAAATATAGGGACACAAGTTAAGATTATGAAAAACCGCGTTGGCACCTTAAGAGAAGAATTTACCCGTAATTTTGATCCTAGTCAAGCTCAAAGCATTATGAGAGAACACTCCTACCGCTTACAACCTAACCAGCGGCAAATTATACTGGTTAATCCGGACAGAAAAACTGTCGAACCCCCAGATTCCACGCAGTAAGTGGGGAGGCACAATTTATATTTAATTCCGCCCACCCACTTATATATTTAGTTCATTTATATGTGGAAAAACCTAATTCTCCTAACCAATTTTCCACTTGTAGCCTTAGCCTATAGGTGATTATATCCTCTATCTTATCTAAAGACATTGTATGGGATAAGACCCTACGGTAATCTGCGATCGCACAGTTCCAATCACCCCACAGGTGGTAACTCCTACCCCGTTCTGACCAAATGTGAATCTCGAGTTGACCAAACAGCAGGGCAACTTCAAGATCATCAATGGCATCTTTGTACTCTCCTAATTCTCGTAAGGTAATACCTCGATTAATCCAGGCGCGTACGTAGCGGGGATTTAAATCCAAGGCTTGGTCATAGTCAGACAGTGCCTTAACTAAATCACCACGAGCAGCATAGTAGTTAGCTCGGTTATTATAAACGCTGGCCAACCTGGGGTTCAGCTGCATGGCAGTATTGTAGTCCAGAAGTGCTTTTTGAGCATGACCGCTTTGAAAGTAGATTAATCCCCTGTTATTATAGTCAATAGCATTTTCAGGATGACTATCAATTATTCGGTCCAGCAAGGCGATCGCCTTTGTGTACTCTCCTTGATGAGCTAACTTTAAAGCGTAGGATCGCATATACTTTTCATCCTTTAAAGTGCCTATATCTGAATCTGCTAATTCTTTTTGGTTATAAGAGTTGTAAGAACTTTGCCAATTGTTTCTTTTATATAAAGGGTTATTGTGAGTGTGAGAATTTAAAAAAGAGTAACTATCCATATATTTCTGCTCAAGCTAATTGCCCTATGAAATCAAACGATAAAATTTTTCTTGCTGGTAGTTCAATTATACTACTGTATTACTGCCATCTGTGTGCCATTTAGAAATTAAGGAGTAAACAGGTGAGAATCAATTCAAACTACCTATACAATTAGGCCATAGACCCAGAAACATATACATCACTCCCAAGACTAATTCCAGACAGAATTTGGATGTGTGTCAAAATTGAGGAAGTAAGGAGTTATAATCAAGCAAAAAGCTGATTAATACTCTGTGTGGTCAGCTCCTAGTGTCACCCCCTACTATTGCATAAACCAAAAAATTCACGAAAAATTCACATTCCGAGTAAACTCCATGACAACGGCAATTTCCCATCCCAATGGTTTAGACCTGAGAACCGATGATTATATAGTTATTGGTTTAGCGACTTGTTTTTATAAGGAAGATGGAGAGGTGCATGAACTTGAAATTATTGAACCAATTCCTTCAGCAGCATTAGAAGCGATAATAAAAGGGATACCTACATCATACAAACTAGCTTATGCAACCACTTTAGGATCCATACTAGATGGAGAAAACCTGTTATTACCCTCTGGATTTCCTGAAACTGCCCAATTTAGCGAAGAGTTTTTGCCAAGAACATTTTCTGCGACGCGCACTTATAAACGACGGGAATCAGCTCAAAGCTTAATTCCCCTTGGCACAACTAAAAGTGATTTTAATTATTCTACGGAGCGTAAACGAGTATTAAACGCTGCTAGAATTGTTACCAAAGAAGACAATATTAAACAACATTCCCACACCCACAAGGTGCTTTAAAGATAAATTACCACTTGAAAAACTTGGAGTAATGATTAGTCAAATATGTTGAAACTATACGGTAGCCTTTTTAGTCGAGCATCAATTATTAAGTGGTATTTAGAGGAGCTAAATGTTCCATACGAGTTTGTGAATCTGGATATGAAAGCAGGAGAGCATCTAAAACCAGATTTCTTAGCAATTAATCCTATTGGAAAAGTGCCAGCAATTGTAGATGGTGAGTTAAAACTTTGGGAATCGGGAGCAATTTTGTTATACTTGGCCCAAAAGTACAGTCAGGTATCCTCATCTTTAGAGACCCAAGCAACCTTTTACCAGTGGGTACTATTTGCTAATTCGACCTTAGCCACAGGTATATTCATAGAAACCAACCGAGAAAAAGAAATGCCGCGTTTATTAGGTCCCTTAAATGATATTTTTTCTCAACAACCATTTCTACTAGGGGATCAGTTTACCGTTGCTGATGTAGCTGTAGGATCTATACTCAGCTATATCCCCATTATGCTGAAGCTGGACTTAAGTAACTACCCAGCAGTCTTAAACTACATGCATAACATCTCCCTTCGTCCAGCATTTCAAAACACCATAGGTGCAAGAAGTAACTAGTTGAAAGAGAAATTCCTCGTTTTAACGGTAGTTAGTGAATTGTAAAGCTACAGGAAAATCCTCTTCTTTTAAGCTTTGGATTACAGCTTGTAAGTCATCCTTGGCTTTGGCTGTAACCCTTACTGCATCCCCTTGAATAGAAGCCTGTACCTTCTTAAAATTGTCACGAATTAGTTTAGATATTTGTTTAGCAATATCCTGATTAATGCCCTTTTTCAGGGTAATTTCTTGACGGACACGATTACCACTAGCAGACTCAACCTGACCAAAATCAAAGATCTTTTGTGATAGATTACGTTTAGCAGCCTTTTCCCGCAGTATACCATGCACTGACTCCAAAGTCATATTGCTGTCAGTATTAATAGTAACAGTTTTTTCCCCCAACTCCACGGTGGTTTGGGTATCTTTGAGATCATAACGGCTTTTGATGTCTCGTATCACCTGATCAACCGCATTGACCAATTCTTGACGGTCAAAATCGCTGACAATATCGAAAGAAAAACTAGATGCCATAGGAAAAATATAATACCTTTAGTGTTATCTTAAATGAATAATGATGAATACTGAGTAATTATAGTTATTACCCAGTACTCACTGGTAATTAGTCATTCGTATCAGTAGGCGTTTTGGCCCTACTCCACCCCTTGTAAGTGGTTGGGGCCATGATCTCATTTTAATCGAAATAGAACAAGGTTACCACTTTTCTTTGTTCTTCCGCTTCTTTACAAGTTTCCAAGAGAGTACGACTATCATGGAAGGCAAAGCACACCAATTGCTGACAGCGAGAAACAATTTCTCTATTGCACAACTGGCTAGCCTCACTTAGGGAAAGATTATCATTACTAGGATTTTCTACTAGATGCATCACCTGCTCTAGTTGTTGGCGGGATTCAGAGGGTTGGCGTTCCAAACTTTGGGGTAGAATTACCGTCAGTAAATTCGGATCCGCACGAGTCGCACCTCTGATAGCAGCGGAGTTAGTACCTGTAGCACCGGAAGTAATAATGCGATTGCCCGACAAAACCAGGGCATAAGTCATCATTTCAATAAGATTTTGATGAGTAATTGGTACGTGACGGGAACCTAACAGAGCGATTCTTTTGGAACCAGTTTGTTGGATTGTCGCCAGTTCCTGTGCTAAAGTATCCAGGTTAATCAGTTCTGTTGACTGGCTCAAAGATAGAGATTATCGGATTAAACAACCCAACTATTGTACCAAATGGCCTGCAGGTAATCGGCCAAATGAAGTTACAGATTTCTATCTTTTTTCTTAATTTCCTAGTTGTGACAAGAGACGGTTGGTATCGAAGTGTTCGGACATTAGTTGATTTATGCACTCCACTTTAAGAGGTTCATGGAACCGAACATGACCAAAGGCTCGATCAACAATCTCTACTGTGGTCAAGGTGTCAAGATCCACTGATAAAATAGGAATTTCCAGTTCTTCGGCCCGGTGCAGGATGAAAGGTGGAGGAGGTAATTGTCCCGTGAGGATTAGACATTGAGTAGATGTTTCTAAAGCTGCTTGTTGAATTTCTACCCGATCCCCTCCTGTAACCACTGCCTTGTTACGACGTTTGCGGAAATATTTAACTGCGGCATTGACATTCATGGCCCCAATAGCCAGACTTTCGACTAATAAGTCTAAGCGATCTTCACGACATAAAATATCAGCTTTCAACTGTTTGACTAGCTCCCGTACGCTAACGCTACGGAGTAAGGCGTTCTTTGGCAGTATGGCTAATACAGGAATTCCCCGTTCTTCCAAAAATGGGCGCAGGAGATCATTGGCAGTGTTCAACTGTTCTGGGGGGACTTCATTGATTATTACACCAAGCAAGCGTGAGCTGATTCCTTCTAATCTAGAACCTATAATTGTTTGGGCTGATAAAATTGTCTCTACTGAGAGGAGAGACTGATAACGGTGGACTAAAATTACACCACCATCTAAGATATTAGCAACTTCTGATAAGGATAAACCAAATAAATTTCCCTCGTTCAAATTACCTGGCCCTTCCAAGAGCATCAAATCTCCCCGTGGGACTTGTAAATAATGCTCTACCAGTAGTTCCTGGTAATTAGTTTTATCCTCACCCCTTAATCGTTTTTGCACACTAACCTCATTTAAGCCCAACAGAGTCGGTGCAACCAGATTTTCACCCAGTTTCAAGCTTTCGATCATAAATTGCACATCTTCTTCCATCGGATTGATCTTGGGATTGAATGCACTATTACCCAGCGGTTTGCCATAGGCTATATCTAATCCCTTTTGTCTTAGTTGGTAAGATAACCCCAGCAGGGTTGCAGATTTGCCGCTGTAAGCCTCTATTGAGCCAATTAGCAAATACTTAAAATTTTTAACAGATGTTGCCACGCCCTGCGCTCCTAATTTGAACTGTCCGATATTTTTATCGGGTTTGCCTACTCCACAAGTAATCTCGGTAGAGCTTACCGTTTGCTCTGAAATTAAAGCTATAATTTCCAAAAACCATTATTCCGGACACAGGAGTTTACGGTAAAAGGCTTTGGAAAAATCAACAATTCTATTTCTCTTATAATTTTCTATGACTTGAATTAGAAAGTCTACAAATTCAAAGCCAGTCATAGTTACTTCATAGGCAAACTCCCCAGGAGCATGAAAGTGTACACTACAACAAGTTAAATCCGTAGGTAGGGTACTAATATTCCATTTGGCCGTGAAGGGAATATTGTCACTACCTTCTATTTTCCGCTCCCCATCAATACAACCCTTTTGATAGAGGGTGATAGCCCAGGGTAATAAATTACGCTTATTACCCTGAATATATGGCAAGTAAGCATTGATTTCGTGTGTAGCAGCGGGCGATATTTGATCCATAGACAATTGAATAGATTAAGAAATAAACTAAAAAATTATTGTGGTTGATGGCTAACCACTAAAACTTAATGCCTGACCGCGAATCTGTGGGTTTACTTTCCCTTCGGCATAGACAATTTGACCACCTACTATGGTTTGTACGGGCCAACCTGTTAAGTTCCAACCCTCAAATGGACTCCAACCACATTTGCTTAATAACTCTTCCCTTTTTACAGGTTTATAATTATTTAAGTCCACTAAGACCAAATCCGCATCGTAACCAGGAGTAATTTCTCCCTTATTGGGAATTCCATACCCCACAGCTACTGCTTTAGACATCCAATTTGCTACTTGGGAGACAGTACATTTACCATCCATTGCTGCCGTTAACATTAATGGAAGAGAAGTCTCTACACCTGGCATACCAGAAGGTGTGTTAGGGTAAATCTGGGCTTTCTCTTCTAGGGTGTGGGGAGCATGATCTGTAGCAATGAAATCAATTACACCATCTCGCAAAGCCTGCCATAGCACTTGATTATCCTCGGGCGATCGCAAGGGAGGATTCATTTGTGCTAGGGTGCCTATGGTGCTATAAGCCTCAGTATTTAACAACAGGTGTTGTGGTGTGACCTCTGCCGTTACCCAGCTAGGTTTGTACTGACGCAGTAATTCTGCTTCCACTCCTGTAGATAAGTGTAAAATATGTAGACGTCTATGATACTTTTGAGAAAGTTTTAGTGCTAACTGGGTTGCATTTAAAGCGGCCTGGGAGTCTTGAATTTGAGAGTGAATGGCTGGGTCGTGAATATCGGCAAATTGTTGACGACGTTGACGAATTCTGGACTGGTCTTCAGCGTGAACAGCTATTAAGCGACTACCCTGGGAAAATATTCTGTCTAGAATGGCTTCTTCATCAATTAATAGGTCGCCATGCATAGAACCCATAAAAATTTTAATTCCCGGTGTGGGATTAACCGTGAGTAACTCTGTTAAGTTATCTGCTGTTGCTCCAATAAAAAAGGCATAATTAACCAAAGACTTTTGAGATGCCCTATGAAGTTTGTCGTCTAAAGCTGACTGATTAGTAGTTAAAGGTTTTGTATTTGGCATTTCCAAAAAGGAAGTGACACCACCTTTAGCACAAGCACAACTGGCAGTAAATAGGTCTTCCTTGTATTCTAAACCGGGTTCACGGAAATGCACTTGGGGATCAATTACCCCGGGAAGTAAAGTTAATCCTTGAGCATCTATTTCCACAACAGAAGTGTCAGCACATATATTTGAACTTACCTGTACTATTTTGTTGTTTTGGGTTAGCACATCCCCAGTTATAAAATCACCATTGGGTAGCAGCACACGGGCTTGACGAATCAATAAACTAGGATAATTGGACATGTTAGTATTAATATATAAAACTAAAACAAATTTGATTACGGTAATTTAACTTAGTTCATTCTAGCAGAAAATGGGCAGGCAAGTTGAGATTTGTATATACAGCCTCTTATATAGCCTTTTAGCTAGGGCTATACTTAGATTTTATTGTATACAGGGTAAATTTTCTGACTAATGTCTACTTATTAACAACTGGGAATATTATGTCAGAATAGGTTTAGGGCCTGTTCCAGTCAGTTGGTCAACAACCTTTTCCGATTTCTGGTCAATGGTTCCCAATGCCAAACCTAGTAATTTCATGCAAAATCAAGTGTCCGAGCAAAACTCCGGTGAAAAAAAGAATAATTCCTGGATTAAGGAAGTTGTTAGAACGTTAGCGCTGAGCGGTATATTAGCTTTAGGCGTTCGTACCCTAGTGGCTGAAGCGCGGTGGATACCCACAGGATCAATGGAACCCACGCTCCATGGTGTACAAGATCAATGGCAAGCGGATAAGATTATTGTGGATAAGGTGAAATATAAATTTTCTCCTCCTGAACGGGGGGATATTGTTGTATTTTCCCCCACAGATGAACTACAAAAGGAACAATTCCATGATGCCTTCATCAAGCGCATTATTGGTCTACCGGGTGAAAGGGTAGAATTAAAGAATGGCAAAGTCTATATTAACAATAAATCTCTGGCCGAAGAAAAATATTTATTTCCCACCGTGCGCACAGGTATTGATGTGTGTACAACCACTTCGCAGCGTCCCTTCTTATCCCAACCACAAACCATACCACCCAACTCCTATTTAGTTTTAGGTGATAATCGTCCCAGCAGTTATGATGGACGTTGTTGGGGACTTGTGCCAAGAGAAAAAATTATTGGACGTGCCGTAATTCGTTTCTGGCCTTTGAACAAGATTGGTGGCATTGACTCACCTCCCCTATACCCGACCCAAGAATGACCAGTTTCTCACCCTGGCTCGAATGAACGAACTATTAGCCCCCTTACGATCCCTTAGACAAAGTAACTGGTTCAAACTGATTTGTGGTGCCAGTTTCCAACATTTACCATCAGTTAGGAGTTTAACCTTGGCTTACACCCTAGCAGGTGCAGACTGTATAGATGTTGCTGCTGATCCGGCTGTAATTGATGTGGTTAAACAGGCCTTTTCAGTTGCTAAAACCCTTGTAAAAGAAACACAAGCAAAAGGATTTAACTGGCAAGGGAACTTACCCTTATTAATGGTTAGTCTCAACGACGGTGAAGATCCACACTTTAGAAAAGCTAAATTCAATCCCAGAGACTGTCCAGACAATTGTTCCAAACCTTGTGAGAAAATATGTCCTGCTCAGGCTATAGTATTTAATAGTCAAATTAACAATCAAAAAGATAGTTCTTCAGGAATTATTGGAGAAAAATGTTACGGGTGTGGACGTTGTGTCCCCATTTGTCCTTATGGGATAATTGACACAGTCTCTCATTTATCACCTCTAGGAGCAATTCTACCCTTGATCATGTCCACGGGAATAGATGCCATTGAAATTCATACAAAAGTGGGACGTTTGCCAGAGTTTGAGGACTTGTGGTCGAAAATAGCCCCCTGGGCAAATAAATTAAAGTTATTAGCCATCAGTTGCAATGATGGAGAGGGTTTAATTGACTACTTAAAATCAGTTTATAATCTGATAGTACCTCTTCCACAAGTTTTAATTTGGCAGACAGATGGCAGATCTATGAGTGGGGATATAGGGGATGGTACTACCATAGCTGCGATAAAATTAGGACAAAAAGTTTTAGCAGCAAACTTACCGGGACATGTGCAGTTGGCAGGCGGTACTAATAACTACACCGCTTCCAAATTAAAGGCCCTGGGGATATTAGGGAATGGAAAATTAGAGAATTCCCCGGGTCAACTTGCGGGTGTTGCTTATGGAAGCTATGCCCGGGTATTGCTGTCACCAGTGATTGACCAGTTAGAAAGTTGGGAGGTAAACACCAGTCTAAGAAAAAGTCAACGGCTAGAGGATGAACCAGAACTGCTCTGGCAAGCAGTAAAACTTGCCAGCTCTCTGGTATCTCAAATCAAGTCACAGTCAGATCTCTAATAGCTCATTTGTTATCTCTAAAAACGTCACCACCATAGAAAGCATGACGATTACAGACCTGCAAAAGTTACTGGAAATTTTACCCCAAGACCTGGAAAAACAGCTGCAAGATCATCCCCAAAGGGATAATTTAGTAGAAGTGGTGTTGGATTTAGGGCGTCTCCCAGAAGCTCGGTTTCCGGGTACTGCTGAGTATTTAAGTCAGTCCCCCGTTACCCAGTCCCAAATAGATGATTGTATTCAACGAGTAGGAAATTTTGGCGGAGATAATCGAGCTGGTATCGAGCAAACTTTACATCGTATCAGTGCCATACGCAACCGCAATGGTAAAATTATTGGCTTAACTTGCCGTGTAGGTCGAGCCATATTTGGTACTATTGGGATGATCCGAGATTTAGTAGAAACGGGTAAATCAATCCTCATGCTAGGTCGTCCAGGGGTTGGTAAAACAACAGCTTTGCGGGAAATTGCCCGTGTATTAGCCGAGGATCTGCATAAGAGAGTAATTATTATTGACACTTCCAATGAAATTGCTGGAGATGGTGACATAGCCCATCCAGCCATTGGTCGCGCTCGAAGAATGCAGGTAGCTAGACCGGAATTACAACATCAGGTAATGATTGAGGCTGTGGAAAACCACATGCCAGAGGTGATAATTATAGATGAGATTGGTACGGAGTTGGAGGCTCTAGCATCACGGACAATTGCGGAGAGAGGGGTACAATTAGTGGGTACTGCTCACGGAAATCAAATTGAGAACCTAATTAAAAACCCGACTCTTTCGGATTTGGTGGGTGGTATTCAAGCAGTAACTCTAGGAGATGACGAAGCTAGAAGACGTAGATCCCAAAAAACCGTACTGGAAAGGAAAGCGCCCCCTACCTTTGAAATTGCTGTGGAAATGTTAGAGCGGGAGCGTTGGGTGGTACACGAAAGCGTGGCTGATACGGTTGATGCTTTATTAAGAGGACGCCAACCCAATCCTCAAACGCGAACGGTGGACGAACAGGGGAAAGTTTCCATTGCTCGACCATTAACACTGGTGAATGGTTATGGAAGTGGTTTAGCAAGTGAAGAAGAGTCTTTACCCATCAAACAGGTAAATGGTTGGCGTGCTTCTGGTCATATGGTAGCTTTACCCCCTTTGTCTCCGGAGAGAGAACGGGGAACATCCAGTGAGTTTGACCGGTTGTTGGATGAGTCTTTTCACCAGGGTGACAGTTTTAACCTAGGTAAAATTAGATCAGCAGGTCCAAATGGGGAAGATTTACCTTTGCATGTTTATCCTTATGGAGTGAGTCGTCATCAGTTGGAACATGTAATTGAGGTGTTGAAGTTACCTGTTGCTTTAACAAAGGATATTGATGGAGCGGATGCAATTTTAGCTTTGCGCTCCCATGTTAAAAATCAGGTAAAACTCAGGCAATTAGCTAAGTCTCGTCATTTACCCATACATGTGATTAAATCCAGTGCTATTCCCCAAATTAGTCGTGGGTTGAGAAGATTATTGAATATGGATGATCTGGATTTGGGAGAGGATTGTGAATTACAACTACTATTGCATGAGGGTAGTGATGATGAAATTGACGCTTTAGAGGAGGCGAGATTAGCAGTTGAACAAATTGTCATTCCTAAAGGTCAACCAGTAGAGTTGTTACCTCGTTCTGCCCATGTGCGTAAGATGCAGCATGAGTTAGTGGAGCATTATCGATTGAAGTCCCATAGTTTTGGGGAGGAACCAAATAGGAGGTTGAGGATTTATCCAGCTTAGGGGGGACCAGGGGAGAGGGGACACTAACCCTCTAACATCAGATAATTTGAAAGAGTTCAAGATTGGGAGTAGCACCCAAAGCCTTTTTTATACTTAGTTACTTAGCGATCGCCCTAACTACGAATTACGATAATCACCCATGGGTGGTAACCCGGGACGGCGATCGAAAATCACTTGTCAGTGTTTAACCAAGTGGGTTGAATTTGGGTTAGACTGTCCTGACTACCCTGGGACAAAACACGAGGAATCACTTCCTGGTAAATAGGATTAGGTCATTCTGCCCAGGGGAATGCGCTTTACCAAGCCTAAATCTAGCGAGAAACGGCGATCATCCTCTGGGGTATCTGGTAAGTCCAATCCAGCTAACATGGGTTGAATAATGGCTTTAACTCGCTCTTCCCGTAAGCGCTCTGCCAAACTATCTAGTTAATGACTTCAGTAGTAATCGGTTGGGTAATTCTAATGATATTGAGTTAAAT
>NZ_LMVE01000095.1:0-392 GCF_001432185.1 Cylindrospermopsis sp. CR12
GGGTCGAGTAAGGAGACTCATGGGGGTGTTGGGTTTCGTTCCTCAACCCAACCTACGTTAATCTTATATTTAATTTCACTGACCCACTTAAATCTAATAACAGTAAATATTTTTTTAGATGATCCAGCATATTTTTAAAAACAACTTAATAACAATTAAGGAAGCACAATTATTTGTAGAATGGGTCGAGTAAGGAGACTCATGGGGGTGTTGGGTTTCGTTCCTCAACCCAACCTACGTTAATCTTATATTTAATTCCACTCACTACTATTTGATATTCGCGAGCGATCGCCACTCCTTATCTATCTCCTAGCAGGATTTTCCCCATCTTTGGTAATTACACTCCTATAAAATAGCGATCGCTCTCCTTTGTAGGTAGGCACAGGTTTATC
>NZ_LMVE01000095.1:608-111985 GCF_001432185.1 Cylindrospermopsis sp. CR12
TATTTGATATTCGCGAGCGATCGCTACTCCTTCCATCTCCTGCAGGATTTTTCCCATCTTTGGTAATTACACCGGAAATCCTATAAAATGGCGATCGCAGTTAATTTCAACTACCTCCGCGCCCATTTTTTTCTCCATCGGGGGGGTTGACTATTGTCTCTTGGAGATGATACCCTGATTTCCGCCATTTTGGGATGTCCCTTGGGTTCTCTTAGCATATTTGCAGACGATTCTCCAAATCCCGCCCGTTGCATCTTTTCTATGAGCGCTTCCACATTTTTATGCTTACCTCGAGAACTCTGCTTTTGTCTCATCAAATCCTTAAAATCCTTAGAATTTCTAGCCATGGTGTCTGTTGTAATTATTACTTAGTTTAGCTTCTAATCAATACTATTACCAATTTTCCCAAAAATGTCTAAAACCTGACTCATATCATCAGGATTTTATTCCTGGTCTCCCACACAGACATTCTCCAGGTTGCTAGTCCTTCGCGAGATCTCACCCCAGCGGTGTAACCCATGGGGGTTTCGTTTCTCAACCTACGTTCATCTTGCGTTTAATTCCTCCAAAGTTGTCGCCATCAGCTACTCTGGTTAATAACCATTTCCTCTTTTGTCATGAGTCAAGTTTTTAAAAATTGGATAGTTCGTATTTCCAGTATTCTACTGAGTACTTTATTTTGGTCTGCTTTCATACTACCGACCTATGCCCAAACTCAAATAGATCCAAAACTAGAACAACAAGTACTAGAAATTATCCGTCGTAACCCGATAACTATTATCGAAAGTGTTCAAGCATACCAAGAGGAACAACAGCAAAGAGTTATCACCAGGAGACAAGAGTTTATCAAGAAATTCAGCCAAAACCCACAGGATGTTATTGGTAACTCCCCTACTATCGGTTCATCAAAACTACAAACTGTTCTTTTAGAGTTTTCTGACTTTCAGTGCCCTTATTGCAGTGAAGCACATAAAACCCTCAAGGATTTATTGAAAAAGTATCCTAACCGATTTACCCTGGTTTATAAACATTTTCCTCTTTTTCAAACCCATGTTCAAGCATTACCAGCTGCTAGGGCTGCCTGGGCTGCACATCAACAAGGTAAGTTTTGGCAGTATCACGACACCTTGTTCACTAAACAAAACCAGCTAGGGGAAAGTCTATACATAGAAACTGCGAAAAGTCTCAAATTAGATCTAGGCAAGTTTAATCAAGATAGACAGCTAGCAGACAAAGCAATCCAAAAAGACCTAGATTTGGTCAACAATCTCAACCTTTCTGGTACCCCCTCTTTTATTATCACTAGTCCAAATTTTACTGGACCTATCCAGCTATCAGAGCTGGAAACATTTTTGGCAGCTGCTAGAAATTAAATAAGCACAAATGAGCATAACTCCCCGCTTTACCAGCGTAGGAGTTTTGCAGCCAATAATTTCTAAACCTGACCGCTAAAGACAGGCTTTACTTTGCGGTCAATCTTTCCCCCCAGGTCTTCAATGGTCAGATTATCAGGTTTGCAACGTTTAACGTTGATTGTAATCCCCTGCGCCCCTTCTGCTTCCAAGTCCTCTACATAGCCATTACTGGCAGATGTGGCCTCGGTCACGCTTAAAAAAGGCCCAAAGTAATAGGTACAACGGGGATTCTGAGTGACAATCTCTACCCACCAAGCCAAACCCAAATTGTTATTTAGGTTGATTAAGGACTCTTTAAGGTTTTGCCAAATATTTTTCATGGTTTCCACCAATTTATAAATGTGTTAACAGGTCACAGAACAAAATTAAAACAGATTAGGTTTTACATTTCTTTATACTCTGTCAGGTTGATTTTTTCAAAGTTTTTTCCCAGAAAATGTATGTAATTTATCAAGATAATGAGTATTTGACAAGCGTTGGCGATAAATTTCATAAAGTGCCATACCAGTTGCTACGGAGGCATTGAGGCTAGGGGTCTTACCCTGCAAGGGAATAGAGACTAGAACATCACAGGATTTTTGTGTCAACATACTCAGACCTTCGCCCTCGGATCCAACTACTAAAACTGTAGAGCCTGTGAACCTAACGCTATGTAGAGGTTCACTGCCGGTAGCAGCAGTTCCATAAATCCAAAATCCGGACTCTTTTAGCTGTTCTAAAGCGCGACTTAAATTAACAACTCTAGCCACAGAGAAGTTTTCTAAAGCCCCAGCAGCGACTTTCACTACGGTGGAGGTAATGCCAACAGCTCTTCTTTGAGGAATTACTAGTCCTTGGGCGCCAATGGCCTCAGCAGTGCGAATAATTGCTCCCAGGTTGTGGGGATCGGTAATCCCATCAGCAACAACTATCACTGGTTCTGATACAGTCTGGGCCTGACTAATTAAGTCCTCTAATTCAGTGTAGGTATAGGGAGCAATTTGAGCAGCTACACCTTGGTGATTTCCACCATTGGTAATTTGGTCTAAACGCTTGGGGTCAACTTCGTCAATTACAGTGCCATTATCTTTGGCTTGGAGAACTAGATGATGAAATCTGGGATCATACCTTAACCGGGAAGTAATCCAAAGACGGTTAAGATTACGATGACTTTCCAAAGCACTTAGGACAGGATGGCGTCCATAAATAAGGTCATTATCTTGCTCTTCAGAGTTTTTAGTTTGTACCGGTTGGTCTAGGAGGCGAGGTTTAGGGGGTATAACCTCTGCTTTCTTGTGAGTGCGAATGGGATGACTTAGGACGCGCTTACCTTTGATCTTTATTGGTTGCGGACGTTCCGATTCCCTGGTGTGATTGTTCTTTTTAGGTTGGTAGCTCATGGTTATTTATTGTAGTAAGTATGTGAACAAACGATTCCATCTGGCTTCATCAACCATAACTATTTTGCTATGACACAAGTAAGCTAGTTAATTATTTTTCCAGAGGGAGTTTTTGTAGCAATTCTGTTAAACGGGGGTAATCCGTGAGATATAAATAGCCAACTAAAGTTTCTAAACTGGTGGCCTGCTGGTAAATTTCGGGATCTAGTCGTTTGGGACGCCCTGTGGCTGCATTGCGCCCCCTGCGAACGATTTCTAATTCATGATTCCTCAGTTCAGGAATCAAAGAGCGTAAATGTGAGGCCTGTTTTTCTGCTCTCACTTGCGCTACTACCAAGCTATGATAAATCTCCGGTCTTTGCTGTGGCCACAGATAAAACATTCTAACATAAAGTTCATAAATTGCATCACCTAAATAAGCTAAGGCTGCAGGAGAGATTTTTTTTACTTGGGCTTCACATAGAAACTGGGGAGATTGACCAGGCAATGCCAGAATTTGAGATGATTGCTCTGTGGCAATTTCATCTTCGGTTTGGGAATCTTCCTCCTGGGGTTTCACCTGTTAATTATTCCTTGGCTTGAAATTTGGCAGTGCTTTTGTGTTCTCGGGAAATAGGTTCAGTCAGATGAGGAAGGGAAAAACTGGGACTTTTTCCACTTCCTCATCATCAACTGGGGAATGTTTTTGGGGATCTGTCACGATTTAATGTTTTCTAGAGCCCTCTCAACCGAAGTTTGTAAGGAGAGAAATTTTTCCAACCGCACAAGCTTGACTGTTTGAGTCACCCGGGCATTAGTGACAATTTGGAAACTTCCCTGATTTTCGCCTAACTTGGCTATCTTGGCTAATTGCACCAGGGCACCCAAACCCGAACTGTCTATAAAGTCAATCTGTGACAGATCCAGAATTATATTGTTTGGACCTTCCCCAATTTTACCCTCTAGTACCTTACGAAATGTTGGCTCCGAAAAGGCATCTAACAACCCTGTGAGACGGAAAAGCTGGTAGTTATCCTTATCCCTAACTTCCAGAGTGCCCCTCAGGCTCACGGTTAAATTTAGTACTTCTGCAATAACTCCCTCCTGTTCCTATTAACTAAAATAACTAAACGATAAAACGCTTGTTGGGGATCAAATTTCCCCCTTTTGACGTGCTGTTTGCATTTCTAGCACAAATTGCTCAAATAAGTAATCAGCATCGTGGGGACCGGGACTGGCCTCGGGGTGATACTGGACGGAAAAAATAGGTAGGGATTTGTGACGCACTCCAGCAACCGTTTGATCATTTAAGTTCAGATGACTAACCTCTACCACTGCTGATGGTAGAGAATCCGGATCAATAGCAAAACTATGATTCTGGCTGGTAATTTCTACTCTTGTTTGTAATCCAGCTGGTTGATTTAAACCCCGATGCCCAAATTTTAGTTTAAAGGTTTGGGCCCCCAGGGCATGACCTAATATTTGGTGACCCATACAAATCCCAAACATGGGTTTTTTGCTCCCTAGCAGGCTTTTGGCAGTGGTGATCCCTTCTGTTACTGCTGCTGGATCCCCAGGACCGTTAGAGAGAAAAATACCATCTGGATTATATGCCAAAATTTCTTCGGCGGTTGTGTGGGCGGGAACAACTATTACTCTACAACCATAACTGGCCAAACGTCTAAGAATATTTCTTTTTACCCCAAAATCTAATGCTACTACCGTTAGGGCTTCCCCTTTGCTGGCGCTGGACTGGGAATTAAATTCCCATACTTCCGGGGTCGGTTCTGACCATTCATAGACTTTTTTTGTGGTTACCTGCTTCACTAAGTTTAGTCCAGTCATACTTGGTGCTGCTTGTACTAGCTCTAGTAATTCTGTTTCCTCTAAAATGGTTGTGGAAATCCCCCCATTCATTGCTCCATCAATTCTAATTTTCCGGGTTAGGGCTCTTGTGTCTATTCCAAATATACCAGGAATTTGCTGCTGTTTCAAGTACTCTGTTAGGGGTTGGGTTGAACGCCAGTTACTGGGTTGATGACATATATTGCGGGCAATTACTCCCTTTATATGAGGTCTTACCGATTCCTCGTCCTCGGGATTAACTCCTGTGTTTCCCAATTCTGGATAAGTAAAAATTACTATTTGTCCTGTATAACTAGGATCGGTTAGCACTTCTTGATATCCAGTCATACCAGTGTTAAATACTACTTCTCCTACTGTTGTTCCCAGCGCTCCAAAAGACCAGCCACGATATGCGGATCCGTCTGCTAGAACTAAAAGGGCAGGTATTGTTTCAGATATAGCCATAAGTAATTAGTGACCTATTTTGTTAGTTATGATAGAAATTGTTAAATCTCAAGTATGTTTGAATTGTTGAAAGGTTAAAATGGGAGATGGTCAGGTGGTTAATCTGTAAGAAACTATGTTAGATTCTATTTTGCCACGCACAACTGTGATTGTCATGACTAGTGCTTTAGCAACTTTGATAGTTGCCTGTACTGGTCATCAACAGAGCAATCAAAGCATAAACCACTCCAGGGACGTGGGTAATTTAGCAGCAGTACAACCACCTAAAAGACTGCCACACAGTCAAGAAGTCAGTGTGCTGGAATTGGCTTTAGACAAAGGTGCTAGTGCTGTCAGGATTGGTCAGTGGGCCCAATCTGCTGAGGATTGGCAATTGGTGGAGAGTAATTTTAACCGAGCGATCGCCCTATTAAAACAAATCAGACCCAATAGCCCCAATTTTGCTTTTGCTCAAAAAAAGATTATCGAGTATAAGGGTCAACTCCAACTGGCTCGTCAACAGGGTAATCCTAGCAGAGGATCCTCCTTATCACCAGATTCCCCGGTGGTAAACAGGTCAAACCCAGGGAGAAAAATACTTTATTCCCCCCCCGTGAGGGAAACGCCGACCATACCAGATTTCCAATCACCTTCACCAGACATTGCCACTAAGAAGATTCCAAGGGAGAATACTAACGACCAAGATCAAGTATACATTGTACCCATTAAGCGACGAATTGGTGGTACTCCTATTGTGGAAGTAACTTTTAATGGCAAAAGTCGTTTTGAAATGATTGTGGATACGGGTGCCAGTGGTTCTGTAATCACCCAAGAAATGGCTCGCTCTTTAGGGGTTGTCCCCGTTGGCGTGGCCAGGGCTAATACGGTCAGTTCCCAAGGACTAGAATTTCCCATAGCCTATGTTGACTCTATGGAGGTGGGGGGGGTGATGGCAAAAAGGGTGCCTGTGGCTATTGCTGGGTTAGCACTAACAACTGGTTTGTTAGGACATGATTTCTTTGGCAATTATGACATCACTATTAAGCGGAATGTGGTGGAATTCCGTCCCCAAAACACAGCTCCTACCCCCGTAAAAATTCCACCAGCTGTTCCAACTTTTCCCAAGGACTACCAGTTGCCAGAATTTCCCTAGCCATGTTTACTCCCTGATGATGATGGAACAAGGGAACCACACCAGCGACTTGTAATGCTAGGGAGGCATTTAATGCTACTACATCTTGTTGAGCTGTAGTGCCTTTGCCCTGTAACACCCTAGTTAAAATATCAGCATTTTCGGCTACACTACCACCTTTTAAAGCGGTAATGGATGCTGGTGTAACTCCTGCTTCCTCGGGGTTGAGGGTAGTAATTTGCACTTCCCCTTGATTCAAAACCGCCAGGTCGGTGATTCCCCCCAATCCTGCTTCATCTAATTTTTCCCTACCGTGTAATACAATTGCCATTTGTGTCCCCAAATTATTTAGGGTTTGGGCCACAGTCCCAATCAAGGTAGGATCAAATACCCCTATGATTTGTCCTGTGGGTGCCATGGGATTAACTAATGGACCTAACAAATTAAATACAGTTCTAATTTTTAAACTGCGTCGTAATGGAGCTACGGCTTTCATGGCCGGATGCCATCCCGGAGCAAAGAGAAAGGTAATTCCCACTTCCCTGACTGCAGCTTGTATTTTTTCAGCAGGTGCATTTAGGTTCACTCCTAAAGCTTCTAAAACATCTGCGCTACCGGTTAAGCTAGAAGCAGAACGTCCGCCGTGTTTAGCTACCGGTACACCAGCAGCAGCAGCGACAAAAGCCACCGCTGTAGAAATATTAAAGGTAGCTGCTCCGTCTCCACCAGTACCACAAGTGTCAATAAGGGGGGTATTTTCTGGCTTGGTTTTCAGACATAAACCTTTTAGGACCCCCGCCATACCAGTCAATTCCTCTGGAGACACCCCTTTGAAATGGAGTGCGGTTAATATTGCCCCGGACAGTTCGGGGGGAATCTTTTCCTGAATCCACCCTTCCATAAGGATTGCTGCTTGATTGCGGGATAATGATTGGCGGTCTAATAGCTGTTTGAGTAAGTTTGACCAGGTATCATCAGAAACTGGGTTTATCATGATTGGATAATTTCCTCTTCGACAATTCTTTTTGCCGCTTCTAACAGGTATTCATAATAAGTACGAGCGACGATGGACAACTGCTTACCGGAAGGATGAACTATATACCAGGTACGTTTGATAGGAAAATGTTGTGCGTCCAAAATACTAAATTGGTGGGCATCACTCAGTAAGGTATGACGGGATAAAACCGATATGCCTAAACCTCCAGCAATAGCTTGCTTAATTGCTTCATTACTACCCAGTTCTAATTTAACCTTGACTTTAATACCATTTTCCTCTAGTAAACTCTGGATGGCACGGCGAGTACCAGAACCAGGTTCGCGCATAATAAATGGTTCCTGTGCCAATCTTTCCAAAGAAATGTTGGTTTCCGTAGACAAAGGATGATTCACAGGTGCAAAAACCACTAGGGGATTCTCTAAAAAAGGTTGAAACTGAATATCCAAATGCTCTGGCAGTTGACTCATAATATACAAGTCATCCAAATTGGCAGTCATCCGTTCCAAGATGCCTTCATGGTTTGTTACCTGTAGGGAAACATCAATTCCTGGATAAAGTTCACAAAAAGGTCCCAACAAACGGGGAATAATGTATTTGGCAGTAGTAATGACTGCCAAACGTAAGCTACCTTGTTTTAGTCCTTTAAGATCTGCTACAGTTATTTCAAACTGGGAAATAACATTAAAAATCTCACGACAGGTAGCAAATAATTCCCTTCCAGCTTC
Source organism: Cylindrospermopsis sp. CR12 (assembly GCF_001432185.1). Taxonomy (NCBI): domain Bacteria; kingdom Bacillati; phylum Cyanobacteriota; class Cyanophyceae; order Nostocales; family Aphanizomenonaceae; genus Cylindrospermopsis; species Cylindrospermopsis sp. CR12. Next base: position 8,525 of record NZ_LMVE01000095.1, read on the forward strand.
AGTCAAAAATAGGCGTTTACCCACCTGTTCAAACAATGGTAGACCCACGGATTTAGTCAGTTGTTTGATTTGCATGGAGACAGTAGGTTGGGTAAGAAATAGTTCCTCTGCAGCACGGGTAAAGCTACCGTGTCTTGCAGCGGCCTCGAACACCTTCAACTGGTGCAGTGTCGCTTGGTTCAAGGTGATTCTCCTCTAACAGCAGTTCTTAATATATTTAGTAAACACTATTCGTCCACCAGTAATTCTTCCTTAATTTTAACCGGCAATTTGGCTAGATCAGGTAACTCTACGGCTTGGGCGTCAACAATTTTCTCTTTGACATGTAGGGGTATATCTAAAGGTCGATGTTCTTCTACCCAACAACTAGCAATGGGTAGGGTCTGCTCCAGTTCGTCTAGGGGACGAGGAATCACCATGACGGCATTTAATTCCCCTATTCTTTCTGCTTCATACATTCCCGCTTCTACGGCTACAGCTACGTTAGCCACCGTGCCTCTAATAATGGCAGTGCAGAGTCCCGCACCAATTTTCTCGTAAGAAGCTAAATGAACTTCTGCTGATTTGAGCATAGCATCACAAGCACCTACCATGGCAGGGAAGCCACGGGTTTCTACTAAACCTATAGCTTGATTACTTAGACGACTATAAGTGCCATCCGCCATAATTTGGGTTAGACGATTAATTGGTAAAACTATGTCCAGATTAGGATAGGGTCTAGGAATAACTAGACTTGACACCAACTGTCCAAACTGTTCCGCCGTTTGCACCCCCGCCTCTACAGCTAGACGCACATCCGCAATATTACCCCGCACAATAGCTGTACAGTGACCACTACCAATTTTCTCATAGCCTACCAGATGCACTCCAGCAGACTTTAACATCATGTCAGCTGTCCCCACTATGGCAGGGAAGCTCAAGGTCGAAACTAAGCCCAAGGCAGTATCCTTGAGATTATTGTGGCGACGAGGTGATTGAATAGTACTAAGAGTAGGTTGACTGTATGTTTCCATATTTATTCACCAGCATAATCGCAAAAATGACGACTGACCATACAACTAACAATTAACATTTACTCCACACCATTGTTAGCATCCTGGTCACTCAGAGACTGCCGATGGGGAAACAACGTACTTAAAAGTCGGTTAATGCTTCCTTGCCCGTAGATTTGCGTTCCTAAGGGATGGGGCTCAGTGGGATCTCTACTATGGGGTTTACCATCACTTGTCTCTTGCGACTCAGTACTAGATTCTGTTTCCGGGGGTGACTGGCTTTTTGGCGTGGGAGAAGGTGGGGAAGTAGACTGTTGGCGACTGCTATCTCCCAAAATCGAACCTGCTGGTATTACTTGTTGAGCAGCTACAGAATCGTTAAATACTGTAGTGCCCGCACCAATACAAGCATTAGCCCCTATTTTACCTTCCCCAACCATCAAAAAACCGGCCCCCAGATTGGCCCCCATTTCGATTTCTAGAATGCCGTGACTCACCTGGAGAATTGATCCCATGCCAATACAAACCCCAGGACCAATAATAATTTTGCTGTTAAGGCCCGCCTGGAGTATTACCCCCGGTGCTATTACAGCACTAGGATCAATATTCACCTCGCCACTAATATAAGGGTCAAATTTGTCGCTGAGGCGAAGCAACGGCACAGAAGACATGACTTTTACTACCTCGGAAGCCGGAATAATGATTTCACAAAAAATTGGTAAGTGATAATTGGCCAAACCTACCAGCCTATAAGCTATTACCCGCCTATTATGGACGTTGGATAATTACTTCTAGTACCCGACGCTTCACTTGGGGATCAATACCTATTAGTCTTACATACTCACCTGGATACTCAGATAGATAGGATTCTACAGTGGCGATCGCCTCTCTTTCACTTCTAGCTTCAATGAGTCCCGCACTAGACCAGGTTCCCGTCCGGAAGCGTCTTTGGTCTACGTGTTCTAGACTAATTTTCAGTCCACCGTTGACTAATTGTCTGAGATGGTCTATAATTTCTCCACCTAGATGGTTACTAACAGCTGTGGTGCCACCAGTGGGGGAAACTTTGCCGTTACCAGATGTGACTACCTGTCCATTAGGGCGCTGCACAATACTTTCCAACACTCGGCGTTTAGCCTTGGTATCAATACCAATGAGTCGAACATACTCACCTTGATGAGAGTTTAAGCATGACTCCAGAGCCGCCACTACTTCCTGAGTCGAGGTAGAATGAATAGGTTCACAGCTTTGCCAAGTCCCAGTCCGGAATCTTCGTTCATCTACATGCTCTGTTGCAATCTTATAACCATTGTTCAAAAGCTGATTAATCTGATTGATGATTTGGGTGTCAATACCACCAAACTTGCCATTACCATTGCCATTACCATTATAGCTGGTTGGGGATGGTCCCTTAAAGCTAGGGGAAGTAGCTACCACCACACCATCAGGACGTTGAATAATGGTTTCCAAAACCCTCTTCTTACCACCATCAATCCCAAATAAACGCACGTACTCACCAGCGTGGTCCACTAAACAAGTTTCTAAAGCACTAATTGCCTGTCCCAAGGAGCGGGTTTCGATGGGCTGGCAACTTTGCCAGGATCCTGTGCGAAACCGTCTTTGATCCACATGCTCTGTACCAATTTTATAACCTTGCTCCAGTAGATACCGTAGCTGTTCTACTGTATCTGCACTCAATTTGCCTGCCACTTCACTACTCCTATCTAACTCTTCAACTGTGATGCTTGTATAAGTTTTTTCTTCGTGATCTTTTAACTCATCCCGAATGGGGGTAATACATTTGAGATCTTCCGCGCAGCGATAACCAGCTCGTAAAGCCTGATTTATCCCCACAACATGGTGGGCAAACTGCTGATCTTGAGCCTGCACCTCTGGTAAGCGATCAGCTTGCTGCTGTGTTGTAATAATTGAACCGGAAGCTATGTATTTACCCGGGGGTATTTCCACATCTTGTATTAAGGCGTGCATCATGACGATGCAACCCGCTCCGACTCTGGCATTAAAGACCGTGGAGCGAAAACCTATAAAACAGTTGTCCCCTACATAAGCTGGTCCATGAATCAGCGCCATGTGGGTGATGGAAGCGTTTTTACCAATCCATACGGAATATTTCTCGCCGTCATCCCCGACTACTCGGCCCTGCTCCAAACCATGAATAACCACCCCATCCTGAATATTGGTATTTTCACCGATATGAAAGGGGGTTCCTTCATCTGCTCTAATAGATGTTCCCGGGGCAATAATCACATTCTGACCGAGATGAACATCCCCAATCAAGTTAGAGGAAGGATGTACATAAGCAGTTTGATGAACGTCCGGTTCGGCTAAACTCTTTGACCACGGGGTTGGGGGTGCCGCCGTGCTGCGGACTACCATTGTGGGATTCCTCCTGAAATAATCTTGTTGTCAGTGGTCGTGACCTCCTGACTATTTATACTGGTCTTTTTTGCTGTAAACTAAACGATCTTCGACGTGAATAGTATCTATTATCGCCACCACTGCCGCATCTAGGGGTCGCTGTTCATTGCCAAGAACTTGACGGGCGGCACTACCTCGACTAAATAGTACCCACTCATCTACTCCTGCTCCCACACTGTCAGCTGCTACCTCATATTTTGGGAGAAGATTACCGTTCTCATCTACTAGCTGTACCATGAGTAGTTTCACACCCCTGAGACTGGGATCTTTTTGGGTGCTGACTACTGTGCCACGCACCTTCGCAATTTGCATTCTTAATTACGGTCTCCTAAAGGGGCGAATCCCACTTACCCCTTCCCGGAATTGTTCTACGTCTTCTGTATATCGAATTGGCAGTACGTACTCTAGGTTTTCGTGAGGGCGAGCAATAATATGGGTAGACAATACCTGTCCACCATTGACTCGCTTCACGTTTTCTACTCCTGCTGCTACTGAGGCTTGAACTTCGGATACGTCACCACGCACAATTACTGTTACGCGACCACTGCCGATCTTCTCGTATCCTACTAAGGTAACACGGGCTGCTTTTACCATCGCATCAGCAGCTTCTACCACTGCGGGAAACCCTAAGGTTTCTACCATTCCCACTGCAATTGACATTTTTTCTATCCTTACTTACAATCGTGATTTTACATTGTTGACTATACAAAAGTAAAAAGTTATTCCTTTTTACTGTTGGGCAAGTTGTGGAACTAGATACCTGTTTAAGTTCGGAACTGCTCTACTGCCTCTGTATACCTGATGGGTAATACATATTCTAGGTTCTCATGGGGACGGGCGATGATATGAGTTGATAATACTTCTCCGCCATTTACCCTTCTAGCTGCTTCAATACCCGCTGCTACTGAGGCTTGAACTTCGGATACGTCGCCTCTCACAATCACGGTAACGCGTGCGCTGCCGATCTTTTCATACCCTACTAAGGTGACACGGGCTGCTTTTACCATCGCATCAGCGGCTTCTACTACTGCTGGAAACCCTTTTGTCTCAATCATTCCTACTGCAATTGGCATCGCAGAACTCCTCAAAATTAAATAGGACTTTTGTACTGTGGTTGATTAGAAATTTTTGACGGGGATGCTCATTGTGAGCGAAGCAAATACTTCTAGATCTAAGGATATGAGACCTGGGCACCCCTGGCAACATAAATTACTATAATAGTTTGTGATAAAATAGTTTTAGAAAACTTAACAAAATTTAACTGCCCAAAATACTATAAACCGTAATAAACATATTCACATCTATAGTGACTTGATAAGGGCGCGTATAATCTAAGTTATCCTCACGGAAAAATTTCCCAGGTACTAGGATTGACATGGCAAATTGTGGTAACTGTATAAACAATAGGGAAGAAAGATGAAAAAAATATTAAAAAAACTTGATTGTGGTCAGGTTGACTTACTCTGAACCGAGATTTGTTTTAAGCCTGTTTAAGAAAGAAAAATTGGAGTCCGATGATTTAGATGAATGAGGTCTTATTATTCACAAGTTGGTTTGTGCCGTTTTATAGCCTATTGGGGGCAATTCTCACCCTACCTTGGTGTGTGGGAATAGTTAAAAGTACGGGTCCTAGACCTGCTGCTTATCTGAACTTGTTAATGACTATATTGGCTTTTTTCCATAGTCTGCTTGTATTTAAAAATTTGGGGGGTACGGATTCACAAAGCTTAGTAATTAACTGGTTTGAGTTCGGCGATTTTCAGTTGAATTTTGCTTTAGAATTATCCCAGGTGAGTGTGGGAGCATTAGTGTTAATTAGCGGATTAGGTCTATTAGCTCAAACCTATGCTTTGGGTTATATGGAAAAAGACTGGTCCCTAGCACGCTTTTTTGCTCTCTTGGGATTTTTTGAAGCAGCTTTGAGTGGATTAGCTGTAAGTGATTCCTTATTTCTTAGTTATGCTCTCTTAGAGGTTCTTACTCTTTCTACCTATTTACTGGTGGGTTTTTGGTATGCCCAACCTCTAGTGGTAACAGCAGCGAGAGATGCTTTTTTAACTAAACGAGTGGGGGATTTATTACTACTTATGGCTGTGGTTATACTTTCCACTAAAGCTAATAGCCTCAACTTTTCGGACCTTTATGAGTGGGTACAAGGGGCAAATTTAAACCCTCTGACCTCTACCTTGCTGGGTATAGCCCTAATTGCTGGACCTGCTGGTAAGTGCGCCCAATTCCCCCTCCATTTGTGGTTGGATGAGGCTATGGAAGGCCCAAACCCAGCCTCTGTCATGCGCAACTCTCTGGTGGTCGCTGGTGGGGCCTATGTTCTATATAAAATTCAACCAATCCTCAGCCTATCGCCCGTGGCTTTGAATGCCTTGATCATTATGGGTACTGTTACAGCAGTGGGAGCAACTTTAGTTTCAATAGCTCAAATTGATATTAAACGCGCCCTATCTCATTCTACAAGTGCCTACATGGGATTAGTGTTTTTGGCGGTGGGAATGGAGCAGGGAGGTGTGGCTCTGATGCTGTTGTTAACCCATGCGATCGCCAAGGCTCTATTATTTATGAGTTCTGGTTCTGTTATATATACCACCCAAACTCAAGATCTGACGGAAATGGGTGGTTTGTGGTCAAAGATGCCAGCAACAACAACGGCTTTTTTAGTGGGTGCAGCGGGAATGGTCACCTTATTACCCCTGGGAAGTTTTTGGGCCATGTTAGCGTGGGCTGATGGTTTAGTGAAGATTAGTCCCTGGGTGATTGTAGTGTTAATTTTAGTCAATGGCCTAACCGCCCTAAATTTAACTAGGGTTTTTCGTCTGATCTTTTGGGGACAACCCCAACAAAAAACCCGTCGCGCCCCGGAAGTGGGTTGGCCCATGGCTCTCCCCATGGTTACCCTAACAATTGTAACCCTAATATTGCCAGTCATGCTTCAGCAATGGTACTTACTTCCTGACTGGGAAGATGTTGATTGGTACATAGCTGTGGCATTAGTAGGTTCCACTGTCTTGGGGGTGGTAATCGGCTCTACCATACATCTACACAAGGGTTGGTCGAGATCAAGGATTTTGGCATGGAGATTTGTTCAAGATTTCTTAGGATACGATTTTTACATTGATAAGATATATCGGTTGACCATAGTCGGTGTAGTAGCACTCTTATCTAAAATATCCTCCTGGTGCGATCGCTATTTAGTAGATGGTCTGGTTAACCTGGTGGGATTTGCAGCTATGTTTGGTGGACAAAGCCTAAAATATAGTGTTTCTGGTCAGTCTCAGGGTTATATGTTAACGATTCTGGTGGTGATCAGTCTACTTGGTTTCTTGATTAGTGGTTACTTAGGTTTACTAAATAGGTTACCCTTCTAGTCGTAGTGAATAACCGCCTAAATGCCAAATTAGCAATAATGAACTAATGATGTTAAGTACCCTAATTTTGCTACCTCTAATTGGTGCAGCTGTGATTGGTTTTTATCCAACATCGATAAGTGGAAAAACTGCCCGTCAAATTTCTCTGGCCATTGCTGGAATGATTTTTTTGTGGACTGTTTTGTTAACGATTAAGTTTGACCCTAACCAGGGGACTGTGCAATTTACCGAATCCCTGATTTGGATAGATGTGTTAGGGTTAAACTATCGTTTGGGTGTGGATGGTTTATCCTTACCTTTACTATTGTTGAACGGAATTTTGACTGTTATTGCCATTTACAGTACTGATGAGTCAATCCAGCGTCCCAAGTTTTATTATTCCTTAATTTTTTTACTGAGTACTGGAGTAATTGGAGCTTTTTTAGCCCAAGACCTATTATTGTTCTTCCTGTTTTATGAATTGGAACTGATTCCCCTATACTTACTAATTGCTATTTGGGGAGGAATACGAAAAGGTTATGCAGCTACTAAGTTTCTCATTTATACCGCCCTCTCAGGAATCCTAATTCTGGCCAGTTTCTTGGGAATGATTTGGTTGAGTCATTCCCCTAGTTTTGCCCTAGAAACTGTCAATGCTCACACTCTACCTTTAACCACCCAACTGTTGTTATTGGCTGGAATCATCATCGGATTTGGCATTAAAATCCCCCTTGTTCCTTTTCATACCTGGTTACCCGATGCTCACGTGGAAGCATCCACTCCCATTTCCGTACTTTTAGCGGGAGTACTGTTGAAATTGGGAACCTATGGTCTGGTTAGATTTGGTATGAACTTATTACCCCAAGCCTGGGAATATGCAGCACCTACCTTGGCAACATGGGCTGTAATTAGTGTACTATTTGGAGCATCCTGTGCGATCGCTCAGAAGGATATGAAAAAAATGGTAGCCTATAGCTCTATTGGACATATGGGCTATATACTGTTAGCAACAGCAGCGGCTACACCTTTAAGTGTACTAGGTGCTATTATGCAAATGGTGAGTCACGGGCTGATTTCAGCCATGTTATTCTTACTGGTAGGTGTAGTATACAAAAAAGCTGGTAGTCGTGATTTAGAGGTGCTGCGGGGGTTATTAAATCCGGAACGGGGAATGCCAGTGGTTGGCACACTAATGATTTTAGGAGTTATGGCCAGTGCAGGTATACCAGGGATGGTAGGTTTTATTTCAGAATTTATTATCTTCCGGGGTAGCTATGAGGTTTTTCCAGTACAAACCCTATTATCCATGGTGGGAACTGGTTTAACAGCAGTTTATTTCCTAATTTTGGTAAATCGGGCCTTCTTTGGCAGATTATCAGCACAAGTAGTTAGACTACCTCGCGTATACCTGAGCGATCGCTTGCCTGCTGTAGTATTAGCGGGATTAATTATTATTTTGGGAATTCAACCGTCATGGTTAACCCATTGGAGTCAAGCAACAGTGCAGGTCAGTGTGCAAAAACCAGCAAGCCAATTAACTCAAGTAAGTAAATGAAACAGATTGAAAACAGGGTCCATCCCCTACATGAATTCATCGAGCAATTGCAAACCGGAAAGGCCCTACTCAAAGACAGTCCAGAAAATGTCTTAGAAGTTGTAGGGATTCTCAAAAGTTATGGTGTGGTACTAGATGCTTATTCTCAAAACCTGATCTACATAGCAGATCATCAATTTTTAGTATTCTTCCCATTTTTCAAATATTTTAACGGCAAAATCTCCCTTCCCCAATTATTCCGTCATTGGTGGCACGATCGCATTAACTTTGAATATGCAGAATACTGCATGAAAACCATGATGTGGCATGGTGGTGGGGGGCTAGATTCCTATTTAGATAGCCCTGAATTTGCCCACAGAGCCCAGGCCGTAATATCAGCTAAGTTCAAATACAACCTAGGGGTTATAGGTCTTAACCAGCTGTTTCCGGACTTTTTAATTGAACAATTGCGGATGTCCGCCTATTATAGTGGTCTCGGTCAATTTTGGCGAGTCATGGCTGATATCTTTCTCAGTTTATCAGATCTGTACGATCTGGGAAAAATCACATCTATTCCTCAAGTAGTAGAACACATCAAAGCTGGTTTAGTCAAAGATGCCTTAAAACCAATCACTTACCAAGTAAAAATTGGGGAGCAAGTTTATGATATTATCCCTAAATCCATGGGATTAACATTCCTGGCCGACACAGCCATTCCTTACGTAGAAGCGGTATTTTTCCGAGGTACACCCTTTTTAGGAACAGTGTCCCTAAACGCTCAAGCATATCAGGTTCCCCCAGACCAGGCCAAATTTGAATATGGTGCTTTATATGCGGATCCTCTACCTATTGGTGGTTCAGGTGTTCCACCCACATTATTAATGCATGACATGCGCCATTATCTACCCGAGTACCTCCATCAGATTTACCGTCACAGTTTGAGAGGTGAAGATGACCTGCTGGTGCAAATCTGTATCAGCTTTCAAAAGTCCATGTTTTGTGTGACAACTGCAGCTATTCTAGGATTAATGCCCTATGCCATAGATACAGAAGATCCCAGCGAACAGACAGCCAATCTAGTGTACTTGGAAAAGTGGATGGATAGATTTCAAACCTCCCGATTGCTGGAAGCAAACAATTAAAACAACAATCAATCGCATGCCATAGTGCGAATAATATCACCACGGGTCAGAATACCAATTACAGTACCAGCATCATCAACCACGGGGAGACGACGAACCTTGTGGTCCTGGATAATTTTTGCTGCTGTTTTCAAAGACTGATCAGGACTAATAGTGATCGGATTGTTACTCATCACTTCCCCCACAGTTTGTCCCAGAGCTTTGTGTAAATCCCGTTCGTAAGTAGCAGGGTTTTGTAAGTAAATCACACTATCCAAAAACATAATGTATGCAGGAGGAGTAATTCCTGTTTCTTGCCACATTAGATCCGTTTCTGAGATAATCCCGACCAACTTACCCATATCATCAACCACAGGCAACCCGCTAATTTGCTTCTCAGCCAAGATTTGGATTGCCTGTTTTAAAGGAGTTTGAGGATTAACCATAATCGGATTATGGGTCATCACCTGGGCAACAGTTTTAGACATGGTTATACCTATACCTTACTATAGAAACGGGAAAGTCAAGCTACTAACTTACTATTTTAGATAATACTACTATCAACTATCTCAGTTAACGGAATAAACTACTCAGGGAAGTATCCTCATGAATACGCCAAATGGCCTCCCCAAGCAAATTAGCAACTGAAAGCACTACTAATTGGGGGAATTGATCTGCTGGAGAAATAGGAATGGTATTAGTAACTATCACCTCCTCAAACAACCCACTGGAAAGACGTTCAATAGCTGGTGGTGAAAATACTGCATGGGTGGCACAAGCATATACTTGACTAGCACCTTCTTCTCGGAGTAACTTTGCTCCCTGAGTAATAGTACCTCCCGTATCAATCATATCATCGACTAAAACAGCCGTTTTGCCCTTCACATCCCCAATCACATTCAGAACTTCAGCTACATTATGAGCCTGACGACGTTTATCAATTATTGCCAGGGGAGCATCATTGAGTTTTTTAGCAAATGCTCTAGCTCGAGCTACCCCACCCACATCAGGAGAAACCACAACAATATCTTGTAGTGCTTTATTCTGTAGGTACTCCAGTAAGACTGGCGAACCATAAACATGATCAAAGGGTATATCAAAGTACCCCTGGATTTGTGCCGCATGTAGATCCATAGCCAGGACTCGATTAGCCCCTGCTTGGGTAATTAGGTTAGCAACCAATTTAGCAGTAATGGACTCTCTCCCGGCGGTTTTTCGATCCGCACGGGCGTAACCATAATAAGGAACCACTGCCGTAATCTGTCTAGCAGAAGCACGACGGCAGGCATCAATCATGATTAGTAATTCCATTAAATGGTCATTAACTGGCTTACAAGTTGGTTGAATTAAATAAACATCACAACCGCGAATAGACTCTTGAATTTGAATATACAACTCACCATCCGCAAATCTTTTGCGGATCATGGGGCCCAAGTCCAGGCCCAAGTAGCGTGCGACTTCTTGAGCTAATTGGATATTGGCCGATCCAGAAAATAATCGCAGACGTTGGTTGTCAGTCACTCCTGTGGTGACTGGGTGCATGGTTAAACTTGCAGAATTTAGCACAGCAGATCCTAGATGCGCATTCATGGCGATATTATCATCAAAGATGTAGCAGATTTCATGAACAAATGCAGAAAAATTGGGAATACCTCCATATAAATTAACACTATTTTCCCAGATTAGATTGACGATTTGTTGATTTTTTAACTTGAGAGAGATCTTCGATGTTGAACCAAAGCCAAACTCCCCTAATTGATGCCTTAAAATCCTCCATATCCAAAAACCATACCCCCTTTTATACTCCTGGACATAAACGGGGTGCAGGAGTCTCACCCATTTTAACCGATTTGCTTGGTAAAGACGTATTTAGAGCCGATTTAACCGAACTGTCAGAATTAGATAATTTGTTTGCACCTGAAAGTGCAATTTTAGCAGCACAAGAACTAGCCGCCATGGCCTTTGGTGCTCAAAGAACTTGGTTTTTAGTCAATGGCTCCAGTTGTGGTATTATAGCAGCAATTATGACCGTTTGTGGACCAAATCAGCATATTCTTTTACCCAGAAATATACATTTATCTGTGGTTTCTGGATTGATTATAGCTGGTGCTATTCCCATTTTTATCAATCCCCAGTATGATCAAGATGTGGATATTACTTGTAGTATTACATCTAAAGACTTAGAAATAGCTTTAGCTCAACATCCCCAAGCTAAGGCTGTATTAGTGGTTTATCCAACCTACAATGGAGTGTGTGGCAATTTAAAAGCCATCTGTCAAGTTACTCATGAACATAATATTCCTTTAATAGTTGATGAAGCTCATGGTGCCCATCTTAACTTTCATGATCATTTACCCATATCCGCCTTAACCGCAGGTGCGGATTTAACCATACAATCTATTCATAAAACCCTGGGGTCCATGACTCAAACAGCAATGTTACATGTTCAGGGAAATAGAATTAACATTGATAGATTAAATCAAGCTCTACAATTAGTACAATCCACAAGTCCGAGTTTTATACTTTTAGCTTCTCTTGATGCAGCACGTCAGCAAATGGCTATAGATGGTCAAAATTTGATGCAGCAAACCCTAGAACTAGCAAATATAGCCAGAAATAAAATTCGAGAAATTCCTGGTTTATCAGTTTTAGAATTGCCAAAAATTAGGCAACCAGGCTTTTTTGATCTGGATAAAACTCGATTAACCGTGAATGTAAAAGAATTAGGTATCACGGGTTTTGCCGCAGAAAATTTTCTAATTGAAATGGGTATTGTACCAGAGGTTTCTTCTTTTGAGAATGTTACATTTATTATTAGTTTAGGAAATAATGAATCAGATATTAATGCCTTGGTAAAAGTTTTTAAAAAAATCAATGATATACCCAGGTCTAGAAAATATGAGATGATCACCTCCAACATCATCTCTAAGATAATATTTAATTATCAGCCAGATAATAGGTTGGGCATTTCTCCCCGTGAGGCTTTTTTTGCCACAAGTGAAATTCTACCTTTAGAAAAGACGGTGGATAGAATTTGTGCAGAAAATATTTGTCCATATCCTCCAGGAATACCAATATTAATGCCAGGAGAAAGAATTACAAAATCAGCCCTAGATTATTTACAGCAGGTGCAGGATTTAGGAGGAGTGATTACAGGTTGTTTGGATGCAAGTTGCCATACCCTCAAAGTTGTTAAATAGGATGGGTTAGCGGTAGGGTAACCCATGGGGGCGTTGGGTTTCGTTCCTCAACCCAACCTACGTTCATGTTTAATTCCACTCACCCACTTATCCTATTTATTTATCTTTCTTAAGTAAAAAAAGCTCCTTCACCTCTTGTGCAAGTTTAGGAGCTGGCTTGATTAACTTTTATAACTGGGACCACCAAAACCATAAATTTGGGATTTTAACAACTCTTTCACTGCGTCCTCTAAATTTTCTTCTCGCAGTAAACAATCTCCTATTAATACCCCATTGACACCAACATTAGCCATCAAGGATAAATCTTGAGATGTCTCAATTCCTGACTCACTTACCACCAAAATCCCCAAATTATGTAGGTGTGATTTTCTGGCAGCCATTAACTCCAGAGTAGTGTTGATATTAACAGTTAAATCCTCCAAACTGCGATTATTAATGGCAATAATACGCACATCCTCTAACCTAATAACACGGTCTAACTCCATCAAATTATGAACTTCGACCACAGCATTCATTCCTAAATAATGAATTACCCGTAAAAGGTTATTAATTTGCTGATCCGTGAGAATGGCGGCAATTAATAAGATTGCATCTGCTCCTGCTGCTCGTGCTAAGTAAATTTGACATGGATCCAGAACAAAATCTTTACATAGAATAGGTAAAGTGACTTTATGTCGAACAATGCGTAGCTGATCAAACCCACCATGAAAGAATTTCTGATCTGTCACAACAGATATACAAGCTGCCCCAGTTCGTTCATAGGATTTAGCAATAGACAAAGCATCAAAATCAGATGAAAGTATATTCTCGGATGAAAATATCCTTTTCACTTCTGCAATTAAACTGGGTTTGTAAATGTTTTGTTGCAAAGCAGTGAAAAAATCTCTCACACTAGGAGCAGCAGTTAATTGACGTTGGAGAGAAGCAAGAGACATTTCCTGTTGAATTTGGGTAATCTCTAGTTTTTTGTGCCATATAATTTCTCTGATTATAGGTTCCATTGTGTTCTGTAGCATGATCATAGGTAGAATGAATTAACACATTATTTCCACTTCTTTTTTGCTTGGTTGATTTTGCCCAGAGCCACCTAGTAAATAGTTATTTTTCAGCAATCTGATATAAGTGCGGTATGGTATGTAGTCAATGGGGTTAAGTCCCGAAAATCTCAGCAGCAAAACACAAGCCCAAGAATATTTACCAGCTATAATTGCCTTGATTATTTGCTCTATTTGATCCGTATTGATTTTCTTATTAATCTGCCTATTATAATCATCTAACTGTCCTTTCATAGTATGCACTCCTAATTTCTGACATCAATCTATGGTCGAAGAGATGATTTAACACGCCATCAGGTTTATTTCATCTATTATCCCATTGATCAATGTCTTCAGGATACTCAATTTAACTGAGAAATAAATGAACTATTTTTAGATGGACTTGTCTATTTTTTCGGTGTTACCTTGGTATCTGTCATTAATCAATAATTGTATTCCCAAATACTTACAATCTTTACAACTAATACTTCTTTAGTTAGATGACGGATGATCCCCAAACTATTTCTAATGGTTAATTATGTCAATAGTAGGATGATTTACCTTCTGGAAATATAGTTGAATCCCCTTGATGGGAGACTACAAAAACTTCCTAAGATTGAAGTTGGTGAGGTCTATACATAAGGTATTTCCCATCTTAGTTGGTAATGACAAACAATGGATGGAATTAAATATAAGATGAACGTAGGTTGGGTTGAAGTATGAAACCCAACACCCGCATGGGTCTTGTTACTCGACCCATCCTACAAATAATTGTGCCTCCCTACTTAGATCGGAACGCTTGGTACACAATTGATGCCAAAAATTCAGTATTTGCGGGTATTTAAATCTATACAACCAGCTGTAAATTAACTGTGGCAGTCTATATACTTTTATACGCTGTAAAGACTCAGGAGTAAATAAAGATGATGAATTGTCGGGGTTCCATGCTAGAGAAAATCAATTATCAATTAAACTATCCTTCCATGAAGGATAAACTTGTCGAGTTTCTGATTAATCAAATCATAGATGCTGCTTTTTGTGTCAAAAATAATGGAGACTTTATTTATACAAATAAGTCCATGTCCGCTATTATGGAATATTCGCATCAAGAGTTGCTATCTATGAATCTAAGTAATTTGGATATAGATTTTTCCCTGAATAAATGGTTGCAAAAATGGGAAAATCTCAAAAATGTGGAAGGTCTGTCTTGGAAATCTCGCTATCGCACCAAGGGGGGAAGAACATTTGTAGCAACAATAGATTTTGCCTATATTCAATTACAAGAAAGTGAGTTTTGTTATGGAGTTATCAAAGAAAATACACAAGAGTTAGTGCCCATACTCTGCCATGAATTTCGCACACCCCTCAATATTATTTCTTTTTCCAACAGTCTACTTAAACGAAATATTCATCAATGGGAAGAAGAAAAAATGTTGTCGCTTGTTGGACACATTGAAACAGCGGTAAAACAAATTGATCACATATTGGATGACATTTTATTTTTAAGTAAGACCAAATATTCCCAAGCAATTATCTCACCGATCCAGGTAAATTTGATTGAGTTTTGTGAGAATTTAGTCCAAAAAATGACCCTAATTAAAAATGGCAGGTCAATTCAGTTTGATTATCTGGGAGACTGTAAGCAAGTATGGATAGATCCCCACATAATAGAAGCAATTTTGACCAACTTACTAGATAATGCCATTAAATATTCATCTGATAAGACTATTGTCCATCTTTTAATTGAAAATGAAGATGAGCAAATCATTTTGAAAGTTAAAGATCAAGGTATTGGCATTGCCCAGGTGGATCAAGATAGACTATTTGAAAAATTCTATCGAGGTCATAATGTTGGTCAAACTTCTGGTACCGGGCTTGGTTTATCAATTGTTAAGACTCTGGTGGATCTATGTGAGGGTCAAATCATAATAACTAGTGAATTGGGTATGGGTACCACATTCACTATTGTTTTACAATCCTTGCCAAGACAATTCAATTTTTAATATTCTATTCACAGTCACAAGTTTTTAAAAAATTATATTCGTTGAAAATGACAGCTGAATCATCAAAAAAAATTCTGGTAATTGAAGATGACCATTTAATGCAAAATCTTTTATTGGAATCTCTGAAAGCAGAAGGTTTTGCCACTATCGCAGCAGAAACCGGTGAACTTGGTCTTTACAAGGCTAAGGAAAATCTACCTGACATAGTTATTTGCGAGTTGATCATGCCAGATATGGATGGTTATACCGTTTTAACTAAATTGCGTCAAAATTCCCAATTAGCAATCATGCCATTTATTTTTCTTTCCACCAATAATTCCAAAGCAGCTGTGAGAAAGGCTATGGAATTAGGTGCTGATGATTATTTGACTAAACCTACCACAATTGATGAACTACTAAAAGCTATCCATATCAGATTAGAAAAACAGTCTCTCATGAAATCCTGGTATGTCAATAACAACTCCCCCATAACAAACAAACCAGAAAATCCAGCTTTAGTATTTCCTAATATTCCCCATTTTCAAAAGGTTTTTGACTATATTGAAAGTCATTACCAATTAGGCATTACTTTATCCGATGTTGCACAAGCTGTAGGTTACTCTCCAGCTTATTTGACCAACCAAGTATCTCAACAGACAGGAAATAGTGTCAATAGCTGGATAGTCAAACGTAGAATAACCCAAGCCTGCTTTTTATTAAAAAACACTGCTTTAACAATTGAAGAGATTGCCACGAAAATTGGCTATCAAAATTGTTGTCATTTTTCTAGGCAGTTTAGTCAGTATCAAAGTCTATCACCAAAGATGTGGAGAAAACAACACCAATTGTCTCATGTTTGCACCCAAAAAGGCATAAGTTCCACCAACTTACCCAAATCTTTAACTATTTTTCCCTTGGATTAGTAACTGGATAGCTAAGGCCAATAAACCTATGGCCACTATGCTAAAAATTCCCATTCCCAAAGCTACCACACCTACCACTAAGGTACGAACTGCGGAGGCAATATTAATAACTATTTGGTTATCGGAATGAATGGGTTTACTAGCAAAGGTAGTAGCTATAGCAATCATTAGGGAATACATGGCAAAAGCCAGTCCTCCGGAAATTGTTGCTCCAGTTATACATCTTAATGGTGTTGGTGGAGCGTTCGTATCCTGTGCGGATTTTAACGGTTCTTTCATAATTCTCTTCCTTTTCTAAACTAATTTTAATGTCTGGTTTCTAATTGGATGCCATGACCAATTGTTTGGGTTACAAACAATTCTAAATCACTATTATTAATAGCTACTGTGATTTTTTCTTTAACCGTTTCAGCATCCTGTTTTGATTCTACAATAGCAAATACTGAAGGTCCTGAGCCTGACATCATTGTTCCTAAAACCTCTGGTTGTTTGGCAAATAGTTCCCGTAGTTGTAGAACCTGGGGATAAGCTGGTAAGACAACCTTTTCTAAATCATTGTGCAGGTTATGACTAATTCCCCCTAGATCCTGAACTGCAATGGCTTGGACAATTTCTGCTGCATGAACTGCTTTGGTACGCTGGGTAAAGTCTTGATGATTTTTTATATACTCGGCACCAAATTGCTCACGATAGGTTTGATAGGCCCAGGGGGTAGACACAGCTAAACTTTTATATTTGGCTAAGACTAAATACATGTTATTTAAACTGGGAAGGGGAGAAAGTTGCTCACCCCTTCCAGTAGCAATTGCTGTTCCTCCACCAATACAAAAAGGTATGTCTGAACCCAGGTTTGCTCCTAATTCTTCCAATTGAGATTGAGTTAATCCTAAACCCCAAAGTAGGTCTATACCTACTAACACCGCTGCTGCATTTGTGGAACCCCCAGCTAAACCTGCAGCTACGGGAATCCTTTTTTTCACTGTAATATCAACTCCACCAAAGTTACTAAAAGCAGTAGGAAAATTACTGGCCATCAGCACTGCTGCCCGGTGTGCTAAATTACTTTCATCTGTAGGTATTTGAGGGTGGTCACAAAAAACTCTAATTGTTTGTGTATTGGCTGCATGTAAATCTATTTGGTCTGCTAAACTAATGCTTTGTAAAATCATTGCTAACTCATGATAGCCATCAGCACGAGCACCAATGATTTCTAAGTATAGGTTGATTTTTGCAGGTGCAATTAAACTGTATTGACGCATGTTATAATTATTTAGTAGTATTTTATTTCGGTTGAGTATGAACAGACATCAAAGACGTTGTATTCAGGGAATTAACCAGTGATACCCATTGAGATACGCTGATTTCCTCCGCCCGAACATGAGGATTAATGTTTAATCCCTCCAGTAATTTAGTCAGGGACTCACGGTCAATTACTGATTGCAAATTATTTCTGAGCATTTTTCGTTTGCACCCGAACCCCAATTTAACCATATTTTCCAACAGTTTAGGATCATTAGCTCCTATTTCTATATTTCTGGGTAATAAACGCACTACCGCAGAATCTACTTTTGGCGGTGGATAAAATGCACTGGCGGGGACTGTACAGATGAACTCGCATTCCGCTAAATACTGTACTCTCACAGATAGGGCTCCAAAATTTCTGGAACCGGGTTTAGCATATAGTCTTTGTGCCACCTCCTTTTGGATAAGTAATACAATGGAATCAAAGGGTTGGGGATTAGGATCAGCAATAGTACCCAAAAGTTTTTCGATAATTGGACCTGTAATATTGTAGGGAATATTGGCAACCACTTTATTTTGTCTTTGGAATTTAGGAAAAGCGGTCAGTTGAGATGCTATACCAAGAGTGAGAAAATCACCCTGGAGAAGTAAAAAGTTTTCTCTTGCACCCAGTTTTTTGGCCAGTAGTTCACACAGGTCTCGATCAATTTCTACTGCTAGCAAGGAATCAACTAACGGTAGCAACCGCTTAGTGAGAATTCCGGTTCCCGGACCAATTTCTAAAATCCTATCATTTACTTGACATTCAGCAGCTTTAACAATGGAGTTTAGTGCTTTTTCACTTCTTAACCAATGTTGAGCAAACTGTTTTTGTGGTCTTACCATGGATTAATTACCAGTGCTTACAAACGCATTTATTGTTTAATTAAGAATTAACAAGGGTCATCACTACTATGAAGCTCAGTTTATCAAGTGATATTTTCACCGTACTGCTATTACCCATATTACTAATTGTAGTTGGCGCGGTCAGCAGTTGTACTCCCAGAAATTTGCCAGACCCTGCCAAACCCACCTCTCAACCCTTTTCCCCTCCACCATCTCCAAATAGCAGTTCTCAGTCCCTTAGTAACACTGATAAAACTATCCAGGTTACTCTATACACAAGTGATGCCCAATGTCAAGATTATATTCCCCAGGTGGTCAGATTATCAGCAGACCAGATCATTGACCAAAGCATAGGCAAAATCCTGGAGCAGCAAACTAGTGCTGATTTTAGCATAGTTAGCTATCGTTTAGATATCTCTAATGAGATCGCGACAATTGATCTGCGAGTAGCTCCAGACTCTAGTCGTCAAATTGCTTCCCTTTCTAGTTGTGAGCAGTTTGCCCTCTTTGGTAGTATTCGCAAAACCCTCACCAGTAAACCAGAGTGGAACATTAAAGATGTTCGTTTTACCCAGGGAGATAAAGAAATTATTTTTTAAGGAGTTTTAAACCCAGTTTTGCGATAATATAGGCTAATATAATGCCAGCATAAGTTGTGTAGCTTAAAGGTTAAAGTAGGGTAACATAATGGATGTCAAGTTAATTCTGGTAATACTAACGTTTATATTTACCGTGGCTTGCCTATTTTTTGGCACTCAAAATGGATTCTATGATTCGGAAAATTATCATGGCAACGGTTCTGCACATTAATCTCATCCTCCCCTTTTGAGTGTAGTGACCAACGAATTAGAATGTTTACTCTATAGTGTTCAGCACGAGGATGAGGGGGTGTGTGTCATAGTCAGAATGGGCCCCCACCGCATTCTCTTAGACTGCGGTGCGGCTGATATTTCTTCCATCACTCAGGAAAACTCACCAGCAGATTTGGTCTTGATTAGCCATGCACACCCAGATCACTGCCGGGGACTGCTATCATTAAATCGCGCCTTCCCTCTGTTGCCTATTTACACTAGTGAAGTAACTAGTAAGTTGTTACCCTTAAACTGGACAGAACTAGAAACAACAGAAAATCTCACCTTTTGTCAAGCACTCCCTTTGCGATCGCCTATTGAAGTAGAAGAAAATCTAGTGGTGGAATTATTCCCTGCGGGTCATCTTCCCGGTGCTGTGGCAATTTTACTCACCTACCAAGGTTCAGAAAGAGACTACAAACTGCTCTACACAGGGGATTTTTTCCTTTCTAACTCCCGGTTGGTAGATGGTCTAAGATTAGAAGAACTCAGGGGTTTAAATTTGGATGTGCTGTTAGTTGAGGGTAGTTATGGAACATCTCGCCACCCCCATCGTCGTCATCAGGAAAATCAAATTGCAGAAAGAATCAATCGGGCCATCATAGATAAGTCCTCTGTACTGCTACCTACACCAGCGCTGGGGTTAGGTCAGGAATTGTTGATGTTGTTACGCTCCCACCATAATTTCACTGGACAGGACATAGATATTTGGGTTGATGGTGAAGTAGGAACTGGTTGTGATGCTTATTTAGAGCTTTTATCCCATTTACCTGCATCAGTACAGAATTTTGCTCGTCACCAACCCTTATTTTGGGATGAGCGAGTGCGTCCTCGGGTGCGACGACTAAAGGTTGAGGATTTAGACACCCTGGGAAGTTCACCCTGCATTGTCCTAACGGATTATAAATCGGATTTAAATAAATATATTAATCATGGGAATGGTGCTTCCTGGGTAGTTCTATTCCCAGAAAAGATGGCCAGTGATCTAGACAACCCCCTGGTTCAAACGGAAACATACCTTTTAGCTCAGCATAGTGATGGACCGGGGACAACCCAATTAATACATAACTTACGTCCCCAGCATGTAGTATTTATTCATGGTGATCCCACTTACTTAGCTGACCTAACTACCCTAGAAGAACTACAAAATCGTTATCACGTACACTCACCCCCTGGGGGAACCTTAGTTGAATTGCCAATTGGGGAAACACTAATACAATCCCCAGTCCCAGAAGCCAATTATCAGGGAGAATTAACCGAACTAGAAACAATTATTACCATTATCTTGCCCAGAGAAATTAGAGAGGATCCACGTTGGCAGGATTTTGCTGATACTGGCTTAGTAGAAGCCCGTTGGCAGGGAGAAGATTTGGTTCTAAAAGGTTTATCTCAACGAGATTTATTAAACAGGAACAGCTTAGACACCGCCAAAAATAAATACCAATATAACTGGTCTGAAATTGAATGCTGTGGAACTTGTAAGCACCAAAGAGGACAACGGTGTTGGAATGCCGCTGCCCCGTTATATAACTTTAAGGTTACTCTTGAAGGATACTGTCCAGCTTTCGAGCGCTTATCTGAGAATGAATCCTAGGAATCAGGATTGAGATCTGTAAATCGGTTATGGATACGTTCAGACTCAGGACAGTCCTCTGTCATCAAGGGGTCCACATTTCCGCGTGGTACAGAAGCTAACTTCTGAGTTACAGAGCCAATACTCTCCAAGCGAACCATTTCTTCCCAAGAACAGACTTCGTCCTCTTCGTCGGTTTCATAACGTAGAGTCACGAGATCACCCTCTATATCAATAATGCGGGCCCGCTCTATCCAGCGTTGCTGATCCCGCAAAAAAACACATACCTCCCGCCCATCGCAACACAGTTGATAAATCTTGCGGTGTAGCATGTAGTACTTCTACCTTTTTAAACTACGTAGTTAAACTTGTGAAAATTGGAGCATGGGCTCAAGTCCCGGGGAATCAATATCAAGTTTTGTCAACTATTATCTGTTTCTACCCAACTTAGTGATAACAAAGTTGGATGCCATCAGTAATAATTTAGTTCTTGACTGTGGGTGATTTAGGGACTCTGTTGGGGATTTACCTCATAGAATTTCAACATCTTTTGGTTTTCTCCCCACCAGGTGAATGTGTGGTAATGATTCCTTACTATCATCATGTAACAAATAACACTCAAAAGCTAGTGTTGATTGCGGTTGTTTAGGTTGCCTACTTGTAGTCATTGGCATTTCTAGGAAGTCTGGGGAATGGGTTGTACTTTTCACCCTAATGTATTTGATCTTAACTCATTTTCAGCAACAATCTCATAATCTCATAAATAAATAGTTAACGCCTATCCAACAATCACTTTTACCCGGTCTATGGTGTTATGGCTAAGGCTATAATTTTTTTATGGTGGATATCTAGGTATATTATTACTCTCTGTTACTTTTATTTTCTCTCTTAAATATGCACAAGTGGTTATCAATAATAGGTATAGGTGAAGACGGAATTGCTGGATTAAGTAAAACGGCTATTTTATTTGTTGATCAAGCTGAGATTTTGGTAGGTGGGGAGCGTCATTTAGCTATGTTACCTTCGGATGATGGGAGGAAAAAAATTTCCTGGAACTCTCCCTTTGGTAATTCTATTCAACAGGTTATACAATATAGAAACCAGAACAAGTTAGTATGTGTTCTATCTAGTGGAGACCCTATGTGCTATGGAGTGGGAGCCAGTTTAATTAGGTATATTCCTAAAGAAGAAATCACTATTATTCCCACCAACTCAGCTTTTAGTTTAGCTTGTTCTCGATTAGGCTGGAACTACTCAGAAGTGGAAACCGTAAGTGTATGTGGTCGTCCAGTTTCCTTACTGGCATCTTATATTTACCCTAATGCCAAACTACTGATTTTAAGTGAGGGTAAACACACACCAGCAATAGTGGCTAATATTTTAACTACCCGGGGTTATGGTGGTAGTAAAATTACGGTTTTAGAAAAGATGGGTGGTGTGAACGAGAGGATTTTAACCGGTTTAGCTCAAAGTTGGCACGAGACAGAAATTGCCGATTTAAACACCATGGCCGTAGAATGTATTGCCCAGAGGGGAATATGTGGGTTATCCAGACTACCTGGTTTGCCTGATGATGCTTTTCATCATGATGGACAGTTAACTAAACGAGAAGTCAGATCCCTCACCCTATCAACTTTAGCTCCCTTACCTGGGGAACTGCTGTGGGATATTGGATCAGGTTGTGGGTCTATTTCCATAGAGTGGATGCGAACTAATATTAGATGTGCAGCAGTAGCTATTGAACAAAACTCCATGCGATCGCACTACATAGCGGATAATGCCAATGCTTTGGGTACACCGAACTTGCAAATTATTCGTGGTCAAGCACCCCAGGTGCTGGGGGATCTACCCACCCCTGATGCCATTTTTATTGGTGGAGGAATCAGCACACCAGGATTGCTAGAGGAATGTTGGAATTCTCTATCTCCTGGGGGGAGAATAATGGCTAATGTGGTCACCTTAGAGGGAGAAAAAACATTATTTACGTGGTATGAACAGGTGGGAGGTAGTTTTACCCGGATTTCCATTCAACGGGCCCAACCCCTGGGCAAATTTTTGGGTTGGAAGGCAATGTCTCCGGTTACCCAATGGGTAGCACGCAAATCCTAACACCAACAAAATTGACAAGTAGAGACGAATTAGCGTCTCTACTCAAAATTAGGCGGGAGTATTAACAGCGGGTTGTGACACAGGTTCTTCCTGAACACCGCGCACCTTAATTAACCGAATAGCCCTACTAACACTTTCCGGTAAAATTACCACTAAACTACCATCCGGAGCCATGTCCAAACCTTTATTAATGGCTTGGGTCTCGTCTAGGATAGACTCATAACGACAATTGGCTTTAGTTTGGGTGATACCTTGAACAATCAAATCCGATCCTGATCCCCTAGGTCTTCCCCTGGTGTCATCATCTTCCTTAACAATGATGTAGTCAAAGATCTCAGCTGCTAATTTTCCTAGAGTAACAAAATCCTCATCACGGCGGTCTCCTGGTCCTCCAACCACTCCTATACGCTGCCCGCTTGTCCAATTGCGTACAAAAGAACCTAAAGCCTGGTAGCTGGCGGGATTATGGGCATAATCCACTAAGGCATGGTATTTACCCAAATTAAACAGGTTCATTCTACCTGGTGTTTGATTTACAGAAGCCCGAAAAGATCTTAAACCAGCGCGAATCTGTTCAATAGTGACATTTTGTACAAAAGCTGCTAGACTTGCCGCCAAAGCATTGGCAATCATAAATGGTGCTTTACCACTCATTGTTAAGGGTATACTTTCAGCTTTTTCTATCCGGTGTGTCCAATCACCTTTGACAATTGATAGATAACCATTTTCATATACTGCTGCCACTCCTCCCTTTTGAATATGCCGTTGCACAAGCTCAGAATCGGGATTCATAGTGAAGTAAGCAATATTAGCCTTTGTCTTTTCCGCCATAGCAGCTACCCGATAGTCATCAGCATTTAATACCGCATATCCATCAGGAAAGACCGCTTCCGACACAACGCTTTTAAGATTAGCCAACTGTTCAATAGTATCAATATCACCAATGCCTAAATGGTCTGCGGCCACATTTAAAACCACACCCACATTAGCGAACTCGAAGCCCAAACCAGAGCGGAGGATACCCCCACGGGCGGATTCCAGTACGGCCACCTCCACGGTTGGGTCTTGCAGGATGAGATGGGCGCTCTGGGGACCAGTATTATCTCCAGCTTCCACCAAAAAATCACCGATATAAGTACCATCAGTAGTAGTGTAACCCACAATTTGACCTGTTTGCTTATAAATGTGAGCCAACAGACGAGTGGTAGTAGTTTTACCATTAGTACCAGTAACACTAAGGATGGGAATGCGGGTAGGTTTTTCATTGGGAAACAGCATATCCATCACCGCACCAGCCACATTGCGGGGAATACCCACACTGGGAGCAACGTGCATCCGAAAACCAGGGGCGGCATTAACTTCCACAATTACACCATCCATTTCTCTCAAAGGGCGACTAATATCCGTGGTTACCACATCTAAACCAGCGATATCCAAACCGATAATTTTTACCACCCTTTGGGCTAACCAGATATTTTCCGGATGAATTTCATCCGTACGGTCTACAGCAACGCCACCTGTACTCAAATTTGCTGTAGCTCGTAAATAACAAATCTGTTCTTTACCAAGCACAGTATTAATGGTATAACCCTGCCTTTCTAATAATTGATAGCTAGTGCGGTCGAGTTCAATTTTGGTTAGCACATTGTCATGTCCTTCGCCGCGATTAGGATCTTTATTGGTTTCTTCAACTAATTCAGCAATAGTTAATTTACCATCACCAACCACGTGAGCGGGAACACGTTCAGCCACAGCCACAACCTTACCATCCACGACTAAAACCCGATGGTCACGCCCCACATAATAACGTTCTACGATAATTGAGCGAGAAACTTGCCTAGCGGAGTGATATGCAGCTTCAGCATCATCCCAACTTCTAATATCAATGGTAATCCCACGACCATGATTACCATCAAGGGGTTTAATGACGATGGGATAACCACCAACATAGTCAATGGCCTCTTCCAAATCGTCCAGAAAATTGATTACAGTCCCCTTGGGTACGGGGACTCCGCTATTAGCCAAAATGCGTTTAGTAGCTTCCTTGTCACAAGCCAGTTCCACCCCAAGAATGCCAGTGTTGTCAGTCATGGTGGCTTGCATCCGCTTTTGATGGACACCATAGCCCACCTGGATCAAAAACCTGGCGGATAATGGCATCCAGGGAATACCTCGCCTTTGGGCTTCCTTAACTATGGCCTCCGTTGAAGGACCGAGGGAAGCATCTCGCCAACAGTCTTTTAGATCTTGAATATCTTGTTCCAATTCGGCTTTAGGATAGCGTCCCCTGTCAACAATACTTTGACATATTCTAACTGCCGCCCGGGAAGCATAGCGTCCAGCTTCTTCATTGAGATATTCAATCACAACTTGATAAATCCCAGGGGTGGCGGTTTCACGAGTACGGCCAAAGCCTACTTGCATTCCAGCCAATTCCTGGAGTTCTAGGGCTACGTGTTCTACGATATGACCCATCATGGTCCCTTCTCGTACACGCATCAAAAAACCGCCTCTACAGCCTGGTGAGCAATAATGACCTTCTAGGCTGGGTAGGGCTTCCACCAATCCTTCATAAAAGCCTGAAATTTGATTGGATGGCGTTTCTGCTAAGTTCTCCAAATCTAGGCGCATGACGATTAGTTTATGGCGTCGAATGCTCCAATAATTTGGTCCGCGTAAGGTCTGGATCTTGAGGATTCTCATGGGTGTAGGTAGATGGAGATTCGGAACCAAAATTTTAGTTTCTTACTCAAGTTAACCGGTAAACTGTTCATGGTGAACGGTTTTTTCCCTTTACTTAGGAATAGGCTGATCTTTTGGTGATAAATCATAGCTGGCGGGTTAAGACACATTGTCACCATAACTAGGGAGACGATGCACTGCTGGTAAAACAGTACGTTGGTAGAGGTGAAACCGATCTCCATAACTTAGAATGTGCAAGCGTAAGTTATGGACGTTCAAAGGTTCATTGGCACTAACATGAGGCTCATTGGTATGAGTTAGTTCAGTGGGATCCACAATGGTCACACTACCCTTGCCCACCACTTGTAACCACCCATCCCTTTCAAACACGGCACAAGTATCCTCATCAATACCAATACCAAGACGGTCTGGATGGGCCGCAATAGCACTAATTAATCTTCCCATACGGTTTCGATTATGAAAGTGCTGATCGACAATCACTTCAGGAATAAATCCCAAACCTGTTGCCATATCTACTAAAGAACGGTTAGGCGTTTCCCCGCTTCCCCCACCAGCAATCATGTGGTGTCCCATAACGGCTGCTCCTGCACTTGTTCCTGCTAGAGTTAATTGTCCTGCTCTTACGCGTTGCCGGATTAAGTCCATGGCTGGTGTATCCGCTAGGACTCCACAGAGTCGCAATTGGTCACCCCCGGTTAAAAACACCCCAGTACAGTTTTCTAGAGATGCTTTAATTTGAGGGTTTTCACATTGTTCACGCTCACGAATGTCCAAAATTTCCACCTTCTGGGCACCCATTTCTTCAAACAAGCGAATGTAACGACCACCGATTATGGCTGGTTCTCTTGAAGCAGATGGAACAATTGTAATATAAGCCTTACTAGCGCCAGCACGAGCAACAAAAGTTCTTAGAATTTCACGTCCGTGAACTTTGTCCTCTGCGCCTCCGATCACTAGAACGGCAGTTTTAGTTGCTTGGGGTGTCCTCATTTCCAGCGTTTTAGCTTTTAATTGCTGCATTGTGTTTCTTGGTTCAACAACTTCAGTGGCCTTCGCCTTAAACGGTTAGTTGGTGACGAATGGCAAGTGAATTCATTTAATCAGGTTTCTTACCGTCTTGATTTCCGACCTTTGCTTTTTTGAGAGGACATTAATGAACTTTTGGGAGCGAACCCCCTAATTTTTCCTTAAACGCACACGAAGCCTATTTTCTGTCATGTTCGTTACTTTTCCTCATCACCATCACCGTTTACCTTTCTATTTGTTTGTCTGAAATAAAATAGATTTTACGGTGTTTTCAGGTTTGCGATCGCTAGTTTTTTAGGGCATTTTCACTTTAGGTGGCCCTTAGAGATTCAAGCTCGCCTCCCCCCGGGTGGCTACGGTTATAAATTCAGTCGTGATAATTATTTAAACATAGATTCAAACATAAACTAGATGATAAATATAGTTCTCTTACTTTTTAGTCAACCCTTATGATAATCTAAAACATGCAGGGAATTAATAACCCTGCTCTCAAAAGATTACTTGATAGGGATATATGACCAGACTTATTTGCACGGTCATTTTACCTGCTTCTGCTCTGGAATATTGTGCGTTTTGATACTGTGCGTTTTGATATAGTTACACTTTTTCCCGACTGTTTTGGTTCCATTCTCAGTTCTGGTCTTTTAGGGAAGGCTCTAAATAGGGGTATTGCTGAGGTTTATTTGGTTAATCCCAGGGATTTCACCAAGGATAAACATCGTAAAGTAGACGATGAACCCTACGGTGGGGGTGTGGGTATGTTGCTTAAACCTGACCCGATTTTTACTGCGGTTGAGTCCCTACCGATTTTACCTCGTCGGGATATCATTCTTATGAGTCCCCAGGGACAAACTATCAATCAACCCCTTTTGAGAGAATTGGCTACTAGCTATGATCAGTTAGTTGTCATTTGTGGACATTATGAGGGCGTTGATGAGCGTGTTCTCAATTTAGTTACCCGTGAGGTGTCTTTGGGTGATTTTATTCTGACAGGTGGCGAAATCCCCGCTATGGCCCTATTGAATGGTGTGGTTCGTCTTCTACCGGGTACTGTGGGTAAGGTAGAATCTCTCAAGGCTGAAAGTTTTGAAGCGGGTTTATTGGATTTCCCCCAATACACCCGTCCCGCTGAGTTTCGAGGTTGGAAGGTTCCCGATGTTTTGCTTAGTGGTAATCACGCGGAAATTTCTCGCTGGCGCTTTCAACAACAAATTGAACGGACTGCTTCTCGTCGTCCTGATCTGCTGGAAAAATGGCAACGAGAACGCTCTGATTCTCTAGATCCCACCCCCAGGGAGAAAGAGGATTAATTTACTGAACACCCAAATAAATAAACAGACAATGACTACAAATATCAGAATTGGTAACGGCTATGATATTCACAAATTGGTGAGCGATCGCCCATTAATTCTTGGTGGTGTTCACATACCCCATGAATTGGGTTTGTTAGGACATAGTGATGCTGATGTGTTAACCCATGCAATTATGGATGCTATGTTGGGTGCCCTGTCTTTGGGGGATATTGGTCATTATTTTCCCCCTAATGATCCTCAGTGGAAAGGGGCCAACAGTTTGGTATTATTAAAACAGGTTCATGGTCTCATTCTCAATCAAGGTTGGGAAGTGGGCAATGTGGATTCTGTAGTGGTAGCTGAACGTCCCAAGTTAAAACCCTATATTCATCAAATGCGTGAGCAGTTAGCATCTACTTTAGCAATACAACCCCATCAGGTTGGGGTAAAAGCCACAACCAATGAAAAATTGGGTCCCACTGGTAGGGAAGAAGGTATTTGTGCTTATGCGGTCGTTTTGTTGGTGGCAAATCCCTAGTATTTAATAGTATATTATAGTATGTCCTTAATCAACAAGTATCTCAAATCAGCAAAACGAAACCTATTATTTATCATTATAGTTTGCTTTATAGCCACACCCCTAACCGGTTGCAATCCTAGTAACTTTAAAAACCCTAATGTTAGGGATGTGCCCCAATTAGTAACCAGTATTCTCAGTGATCCAAAAACTTTTAACTACGCTTTAAGTTCTGAGTCTCCCAATATATTTGGTTATACCTACGAAGGATTAGTTAGCCAAAATCCCCTGACGGGGGAGATAGAACCAAATTTAGCCCAATCCTGGGAACTTTCCGAGGATAAACTAAAAATTACCTTCACCATGCGTGAGAACTTAAAATGGTCTGATGGTCAACCCCTCACCGTGGATGATGTTGTATTCACTTATAATGAAATTTATCTAAATAAACAAATACCCACAGATATAAGAGATATTTTGAGAATTGGTAAAGAAAGAAAACTACCTAAAGTAACAAAAATAGACAATAGGAGAGTAGAATTTACTGTTCCCGAACCCTTTAGACCCTTCCTACAAAGCGTAGGTGCTGCCATATTACCAGCGCACATCTTACAAGAATCAGTGGTGACAAAAGACCAAGATGGTAAACCGAAATTCCTGAGTATTTGGGGTGTGGACACTCCTCCAGAAAAAATCATCGTTAACGGTCCCTATCAACTAGAACGCTACGAAACTAGTCAAAGAATCATTTTTCGTCGTAACCCCTACTATTGGCGTCAAGATTCCCAGGGTCAACCCCAACCTTACATTGAACGGATTATTTGGCAAATTGTGGAATCAACAGATACAGCTTTGCTCCAATTTAGATCCGCTGGAATGGATGCTATATCAGTCACACCTGATTATTTCTCATTGTTAAAAGTCCAGGAAAAACAAGGAAATTTCCAGATTTATAATGGCGGACCCTCCACTGGTACTAGTTTTATTTCCTTTAACTTAAACCAGGGCAAAAGAAATAACAAACCCTTAGTGGATCCGATTAAATCCCAGTGGTTTAACCAGGTAAAATTTCGTCAAGCGATCGCCTATGCAGTAGACAGGGAAACCATGATTAATAATATTTACCGTGGTTTAGGTCAAACCCAAAATTCCCCGATTTCCGTGCAAAGTCCTTACTATCTCCCACCAGAAAAGGGATTAAGAGTCTATAATTACAATCCCGAAAAAGCCAAAGAATTACTGATAGAAGCTGGATTTAAATACAACAGTCAAAACCAATTAGAAGATGGTCAAGGAAACAAGGTAAGATTTAGTTTGCTCACCAATGCTGGTAATAAAATCCGGGAAGCAATGGGTGCCCAAATCAAACAAGATCTGAGTAAAATTGGCATTCAAGTTGATTTTACCCCATTAGCATGGAGTACATTTTTAGACAAACTATCTAACACCCTAGATTGGGAAGCATCCCTATTAGGTTTAACCGGTGGTTTAGAACCGAATGATGGTGCTAACGTTTGGTCTCCTGAGGGAGGATTACACATGTTTAATCAAAAACCGCAACCGGGACAAAAACCCATAGAAGGATGGCAAGTAGCACCCTGGGAAAAGAAAATTCATGAACTATATATTCAAGGAGCCCAGGAATTTGATGAAACTAAGGTGAAAGAAATTTACGCCCAGAGTCAAAAATTAACCCAGGAGTATTTACCATTTATTTACCTAATAAATTCCACCTCCTTGGTAGCAGTGCGTAATCGATTTACGGGAATTAAATATTCCGCACTCGGTGGTCCATTCTGGAATATTCATGAAATTAAAATTAGGGAATAAATTAATGACTCAACCAGAAAATTTGCAATCCCTATTACAAGCTGTAGCTAATGGTAAAATTAGTCCTGATCTAGCCCTAGAATCTCTCAAAAATCTAGCATACGAATCTGTAGGTGAATTTGCCAAAATTGACCACCATCGTCATTTAAGAACCGGGTTTCCAGAAGTCATTTGGGGACCTGGTAAAACCCCTGACCAAATTGCCCAAATTATGGAAATTATGCGTCCACGCGCTTCCGTAGTCATGGCTACCCGAATTACTCCTGAGATATATTCCATACTACAAAAAAAAGTAAGGGGACTAAAATACTACGACCTAGCAAGGATTTGTGCCCTTTCTCCCGATGAAACCCCACCGCGATTTCCTGGAGAAATAGGAATCCTCTCCGCTGGTACTGCTGACCTACCCGTAGCTGAAGAAGCTGCTATAACTGCTGAACTATATGGTTTTAGAGTGCAGCGTCTCTGGGATGTGGGTGTAGCAGGAATTCACCGCTTACTCAATAATCGTCATTTGCTCAATTCAGCATCTGTCCTAATTGTTGTAGCAGGTATGGAAGGTGCCCTACCCAGTGTAGTAGCTGGTTTAGCAGATTGTCCCATAATTGCCGTGCCCACCAGTATTGGTTACGGGGCAAATTTTGCGGGTTTGGCTCCCCTACTCACCATGCTCAACTCTTGTGCTGCTGGTGTGGGAGTGGTCAATATTGATAATGGATTTGGCGCAGCAGTTTTAGCAGGTCAAATCCTACGTACCGCCCAGAAATTGAAGAGAGAACCAACTTAAACCATATAATACAACTAAACAATAGATTTTCTAAAATTGATTTTATGACCGCAAAACAAACTTGGAGCCAAAGGTTTGAATCCGCACTACACCCGACTATCGCCCGTTTTAATGCTAGTATTACTTTTGACATTGAACTATTAGAATATGATATTACTGGTTCCCAAGCCCATGCGAAAATGTTGGGTCACAGTCAAATCATTACTCCAGAGGAAGCAGAGCAATTAGTGACCGGTTTAGAACAGGTACGTCAGGAATATCGACAAGGAAAATTCCAACCCGGTATTGATGCGGAGGATGTACATTTTGCGGTAGAAAAACGACTTACGGAAATTGTGGGTGATGTAGGAAAAAAACTACACACCGCCCGTTCTCGTAATGACCAGGTAGGAACTGACACGAGACTCTACCTACGGGAGCAAATCCAACAAATCCGTCAACACCTAAGGGAGTTCCAGCAGGTATTATTAGATCTAGCTGAGAAAAATATTGAAACTCTCATCCCTGGATACACCCACCTACAAAGGGCCCAACCCCTAAGTTTGGCTCATCACCTCCTAGCCTATTTTCAAATGGCACAAAGGGATTGGGAAAGATTAGGGGATGTGTACAAACGGGTAAACATTTGCCCCCTAGGTAGTGGCGCTCTAGCAGGTACTACCTTTCCTATTGACAGGAAGTACACCGCACAGCTATTGAATTTTGACAGTATTTATGCTAACAGTTTGGACGGGGTAAGTGATCGAGATTTTGCCATAGAGTTTCTGGCTGCTGCTAGTACAATTATGGTGCACCTCAGTCGCTTGTCAGAAGAGGTAATTCTATGGGCCTGTGAAGAATTCCGTTTTATCCACCTAAAGGATAGCTGTGCTACCGGTTCCAGTATTATGCCACAAAAGAAAAACCCGGATGTTCCTGAGTTAGTTAGAGGTAAAACAGGTAGGGTCTTTGGTCATCTTCAGTCTATGTTAGTGATTATGAAAGGACTACCCCTAGCCTATAACAAAGACTTACAAGAAGACAAAGAAGGTATATTTGATAGTGTAAACACTGTCAAGTCTTGCTTGCAGGCAATGACAATTCTATTAAGAGAAGGTATGGAGTTTCGCCAAGAGCGTTTGGCTGCAGCAGTGACGGAGGACTTCGCTAATGCTACTGATGTTGCAGACTACTTAGCAGCTCGAGGAGTACCCTTTCGAGAAGCTTATAACATAGTTGGTAAAGTAGTTAAAACTAGTATTTCTGCTGGTAAGCTCTTGAAAGATTTAACCTTGGAAGAATGGCAACAAGTACACCCATCCTTTGAGAGTGATATCTATGAAGCTATTTCCCCACGCCAAGTAGTAGCTGCGCGTAACAGCTATGGCGGCACTGGCTTTGAGCAAGTTAGACAAGCGATCGCCAGTGCCCATAGTCAAATTTTACAAAGTTGACTTTTCCTCCAAGGACTACCCTATTTCGGACCTAAACCAACTGTGCCAGCATAAATAGCGCGATCGCCCAATTCATGCTCAATTCGCAATAAACGATTGTACTTAGCTACTCGTTCACTACGACACAGAGAACCAGTTTTAATTTGTCCTGCACGGGTAGCAACAGCCAGATCGGCAATAGTGGTATCTTCAGTTTCACCGGAGCGGTGACTGATCACAGAACGAAAACCATTACGGGTGGCCAAATCAATAGTTTCCAGAGTTTCCGTCAGGGAACCGATTTGATTTAACTTAATCAAAATTGAGTTACTAGCCTTTTGTTCAATACCCTTTTGTAAGCGATTGGCATTAGTTACAAATAAATCATCACCTACCAACTGCACCTGGGAACCGACCTTCTGGGTTAGTAATTGCCAATTATGCCAGTCTTCTTCGTGTAAACCATCTTCAATAGAAATGATAGGATACTGACCAACCAACTGTGCTAAATAATCAATAAACTCTACTGGAGTATGGGACTCACCATCATAAACATACTGACCATCTTTGTAAAATTCACTAGCGGCCACATCTAAAGCCAAAGCGACCTGCTCACCGGGTTTATAACCAGCTTTTGCGATCGCAGCAACCAACAACTCCAAAGCTTGTTGATTGGACTCTAAATTAGGTGCGAAACCGCCCTCATCACCCACACCAGTCAATAGACCTTGGTCATCCAGAACCCGACTGAGGGTGGCAAATACTTCCGCACCCCAGCGCAAAGCTTCACTAAATGAGGGAGCCCCCACAGGAACAATCATAAATTCTTGAAAGTCCACATTATTAGCTGCATGGGCGCCCCCATTGATCACATTCATAAGGGGAACTGGCAATAAATTGGCTAAAGGCCCACCTAAATAACGATAGAGGGGAATATCCAAAGCTGCTGCACCTGCTTTTGCTGCTGCTAGGGAAATTCCTAAAATAGCATTGGCCCCCAAATTAGCCTTGTTATGGGATCCGTCTATGCCAATCATGGTTCTATCTAAAAGTTCTTGGTTAAGAACATCCAACCCCAACAACTTGGGAGCCAATATTTCATTGGCATTTTTCACAGCTTTGAGGACTCCTTTACCACCATAACGACTCTTATCCCCATCTCGCAGTTCATGAGCTTCAAAAGTACCTGTGGAAGCACCGCTAGGAACTTGGGCCAGTCCCACCGCACCCCCAGCTAGATGTAATTCTGCTTCTAGGGTAGGTCTCCCTCGGGAATCAAGAATTTCCCGAGCTACAATAGCATTGATAGCAGTATCCAGATAATTGGTCATTCCTTTTCCTCAGTCTGTATTATCCTTGGTTTACAGATTAGTTTATGGGGTGATCGGGCAAAATGGGTTGAGATTAAGGAATATTTTCGGTAATTGTGCAGCAGTTGCTCCTAAGTTTACCAAATCCGCTATCCTGTTACTTGTTTTACATTACAAATCCAGATTGAAGAGGTCAATTATGAGATTGTTACACACCATGCTCCGGGTGGGAAATTTAGACAAATCTTTGGAATTCTACTGTGATATCCTGGGAATGAAATTATTGCGTCGCAAGGACTATCCCACGGGAGAATTCACCCTAGCTTTTGTGGGATATGGAGATGAAAGTGACAATGCTGTTATAGAATTAACTTATAATTGGGGAGTGGAAAAATATGAATTGGGTACTGGATATGGTCATATTGCTTTAGGAGTTGATGACATTTACTCCACCTGTGAAGCCATTGGAACCCGTGGTGGTAAGGTTGTACGTCAACCTGGCCCTATGAAACATGGTTCAACGGTTATAGCCTTTGTTGAAGATCCAGATGGGTATAAAGTGGAGTTGATTCAGATGGCCAAGAGTTAATATGGACATGGGGATTTGGGGAAGTTATATGGAGGTTATATTTATTTAGCAAGTCCTAAATTCAAAGTCTTAAATTGCAAGTCGTAAAAATGCAGCCTACAGATCCAAATAAATTTACTGACACAGCATGGGATGCTGTAATTAAATCTCAAGATATAGTCCGTGCTTATCAACAACAACAATTAGAAGTAGAACACCTAATTTTAGCCATTCTAGAAACTTCTAGTGCGGTTACTTCGGGTATTTTGACTCGCGCTGAAATTGATCCAATTAGATTACAAGAACAATTAGAAGCCTACACTAAACGCCAACCGAAAGTGGGAAAGACGGATCAACTCTATTTAGGGCGCAGTTTAGATTTACTCCTGGACCGAGCAGAGGAAATTCGCGGGAGAATTAAGGATGGGGAAATCTCTGAAGGTCATATTTTATTAGCTCTTGCAGAAGATGAACGGGTTGGTAGACGGATCTTTAAAGGTTTAAATATTGATATTTCTAAGTTAGAATCTGCTGTCCAAACTGTCCGTGTGACTCAAAAGGTTTCTGGAAAAGACAATGGGTCTGGGGATGGTTCTGAACCAGCACTAAAACGTTTTGGGCAAGATCTAACTGAACAAGCAAAAGCTGGAAAATTAGATCCTGTTATTGGTCGTGATGATGAAATTAGACGGGTAATTCAAGTCTTATCCAGACGTAGTAAAAATAACCCGGTTCTTATTGGTGAACCAGGGGTGGGTAAAACGGCGATCGCTGAAGCTCTGGCCCAAAGAATGATTAATGGCGATGTTCCTGAATCTCTGAAAAATCGTCAGTTGATTACCCTGGATATTGGCAGTTTAATTGCTGGTGCTAAATATAGAGGTGAATTTGAAGACAGATTAAAAAATGTCCTCCGGGAGGTTACTGAATCTAATGGTCAGGTAGTTTTGTTTATTGATGAGTTACATACAGTGGTGGGAGCTGGTTCCAATCAACAGGGAGCTATGGATGCTAGCAATCTCCTCAAACCTATGTTAGCTCGTGGTGAAC
The DNA here is from genome assembly GCF_001432185.1 of Cylindrospermopsis sp. CR12. Taxonomy (NCBI): domain Bacteria; kingdom Bacillati; phylum Cyanobacteriota; class Cyanophyceae; order Nostocales; family Aphanizomenonaceae; genus Cylindrospermopsis; species Cylindrospermopsis sp. CR12. Next base: position 44,264 of record NZ_LMVE01000095.1, read on the forward strand.
TTAGATGTATTGGCGCAACTACTTTAGATGAATATCGCAAATATATAGAAAAAGATGCTGCTTTAGAACGAAGGTTTCAACAGGTTTTTGTGGATCAACCCACGGTAGAAAACACTATTTCTATTTTGCGCGGTCTTAAAGAACGCTATGAAGTCCATCATAATGTGAAAATTGCCGATTCCGCTTTGGTTGCTGCAGCTACTTTATCAGCTCGTTATATTGCAGATCGGTTTTTACCTGATAAGGCCATTGATTTAGTTGATGAAGCAGCGGCCAAGTTAAAAATGGAAATCACCTCCAAACCCTCAGAACTGGAAACCATTGACAGACGTTTAATGCAGCTGGAAATGGAAAAATTGTCCCTGTCGGGAGAAGAAAAAGCTACCGCTCCTACCAAGGAACGATTGGACAGAATTGAACAGGAAATCTCTAATTTAACTACTAAGCAACAAAAATTGAATGAACAATGGCAAGGAGAAAAGCAGTTATTAGAAGCCATTAGTAGTTTGAAGAAAGAAGAAGATGCACTCAGGGTACAAATTGAGCAAGCGGAAAGAGATTATGATTTAAATAAAGCTGCTCAATTAAAATACGGCAAACTGGAAGGGGTGCAAAGAGAACGAGAAATTAAAGAAACCCAGTTATTAGAAATTCAACATCAGGGTTCTACTCTATTAAGAGAACAGGTCACGGAAGCGGATATCGCAGAAACAGTCGCTAAATGGACTGGGATCCCGATTAATCGTCTGTTGGAATCGGAACGTCAGAAACTACTCAAACTGGAACATCATCTCCATGAGAGGGTGATTGGTCAAGAAGAAGCTGTACTCGCAGTATCAGCTGCTATTCGTCGTGCCCGCGCAGGTATGAAAGACCCATCCCGTCCCATAGGTTCCTTTTTGTTTATGGGCCCAACTGGAGTGGGGAAAACCGAACTTGCTCGTGCCCTGGCTCAATTTCTGTTTGATTCCGAGGATGCTTTAGTTAGGTTGGATATGTCCGAATATATGGAAAAGCATTCTGTCTCCCGTTTGGTGGGCGCTCCCCCAGGATATGTTGGTTATGAAGAGGGTGGTCAGCTCTCAGAAACTATTCGTCGTCACCCCTATTCTGTAGTTTTGTTGGATGAGGTGGAAAAAGCCCATGGCGATGTATTTAATATCTTACTCCAGGTCTTAGACGACGGAAGAATTACTGATAGTCAGGGTAGAGTGGTGGATTTTCGGAACACTGTTATAGTGATGACTAGTAATATTGGTAGTGAATATATCATTGATATTTCCGGGAATGGGGATAAGCACGAACTGATGCGGAACAGGGTAATGGATAGTTTGCGATCGCATTTTCGTCCTGAATTTATTAATCGGATTGACGACCTAATTTTGTTCCACACCTTGAATCGTTCTGAGATGGGTCAGATTATTCGCATTCAATTGCAAAGGGTGGAGAAATTATTAAAAGAACAGAAGATCTGTTTAAATATAACCGACAATGCCTGTGATTATTTAGTAGAAATCGGGTACGATCCAGTATATGGTGCCCGTCCATTAAAGAGGTCAATCCAGCGGGAAATAGAAAATCCCCTAGCGACCAAGATATTAGAAAACAGCTTTGTTGCTGGGGACGTAATTGTTATAGACAAGGGAGAAAATGGACTGACATTTTTTAAAAAGCAGGAAAATTTGCCGTCTCCCATTAATCCCCTTGAGTTGGTTACAGGATCTCGCCCTCAATAAAAACTTGCGGACTTGCGATGGTGGATAGCAGTCATACCATCTTGATTGAGTACCTTACCATCATTCACAGTCGCATAAACTAACCAGTGATCTCCCACTTCCATGCGGCTTTGCACGGTACATTCCAAGTACGCCAAAGCACCATTTAAAATTACACCCCCATTTCCCTCGGTGATGTCCAAACCCTTAAATCTGTCCTGTCCGGGTTCGTAAACCTTCATAAAATGTTTACGTATTTCCCGTCCTTCAGCTAGAATATTGACAATAAATGGATTACTTGTATGAGTTAGGTTTTCCATAGCGCGGTCCTTAGCTACCGCAATAGTCAGTCCAGGAGGATTAAAACTGGCTTGGGTTACCCAGGATGCTAACATCCCAGTTTTGATTTCTCCTTGAGTTGCTGTGACCACACATAAAGAACCTATGATGCGACCTACAGCTTGTTCTACATTAGTTGCAGGTTGTTTTGCTACTAAGGATTTTTTAGTAAACCGTTTTAACGCTTGGGCAAAATCCGTACCTGCTTCCTCACAGTTTTGTAAAGTGGACTCGTTAGGTTTGAACTTGACTCGAATAGGTTCAAAACCAAATCTAAAACCAGCATCTTTCAGTTTACCTTCCAGCAGATCCACTGCTTCCCCACTCCAACCAAAGGAACCAAACACCCCTGCTAACTTAGTATTAGTTGCAGTAGATAAAACAATACCCAAGGCTGTTTGTACCGGTGTAGGTGCGTGTCCACCTAGGGTGGGGGAACCAATAACAAAACCCGCACATTTTTCGATCGCACTTTTAATTTCTTCTGGGTCTGCGAACTCGCAATTAATGGACTCCACCCTAACACCTGCTTTGGTAATACCACGAGCGATCGCTTGGGATAGGGTAGCGGTGTTACCATAGGCGGAAGCATAGATCAATGCTACACTAAGTTCTGAATTAGTTTGTTGTTTAATCCATTCTCGATAAGAGTGCGTTAGCTCCTGCAGCCCATATCTTACTAATGGTCCGTGACCGGTAGCATATAGTCGAATTTGTAAATCTGCCAGTTTATCCAAAGCGGTTTCCACTTGTCTTGGGTGGGGGGCCATGAGACAGTCGAAATAATAGCGACGATCTTCGGTAAAAACCTCCCAACCCTCATCAAAAACCTGATCACCACAAAAGTGAGATCCAAACAACTTATCAGAAAAGAGAATTTCTGTTTGGGGATCATAGGTACACAGTTGGTCTGGGTAACGGGGGTTGGGAGTGGGAATAAATTGGAGATGATGACCCTTTCCTAAGTCTAGGGTTTCATCACCCCGCATGATCAAAATGGGTAAATCGTCATTTTCCAGTGCTGATTTGAGGTTTTTTGCTCCTGGGTTAGAGCAAACAAAAGTGATTTGAGGAGCAATTTCTCTTAATGCTTTTAGAGTTGCAGCTCGGTTAGGATTGACGTGACCTAGAATTATATAGTCAATGGATTTTGGGTTAATTCTATCTTGTAATGCATCCAAATAAATCTTGGTAAAAGTTTCCCCTGGGGGGTCAATTATGGCAATTTTATCACTCTTAATGACAAAGGAATTAGCTGTGGTCCCCTTGGCTAAACCATATTCAATTTCAAACCGCAATCTTGTCCAACTGCGGGAGCGTAATATGATGGTATTTGTACCAATAGGTATTATCTGTACATCACGGGGTTTAGTAATTGACATAGTATCTCCAATATTTTAAGTGTGATTTAAAGTTTATGGGGTGCGTTAAACGCACCCAAAACTGGCGAACTAGGGATTAGTAGTGATTACCGACTTTACGATGGTGAACTGCTGTGAGTGAGTCTGGCTTAGATACTCTTCCCGCATAGACGGTACTATATACCGCCCAATGATCACCACAGTCCATCCGACTTACCACTTCACATTCCATATAGGCTAAAGCATCACTTAAAATCGGAGCGCCATTTTCTGCTGGTTGGGTTTTTACACCTTCAAACCGGTCCGCACCGGGAGCAAATCGCTTTAAAAAGTGCTTCATCAATGTTTGATAGTTACCTTCTTCTAAAACATTGAGGACAAACCGATCTCCTACTTGCATCAAAGATTCTATGGCCCGATCTTTAGCTACCGCAATGGAAAAACCTAGGGGTTTAAAACTGGACTGACTTACCCAGGAGGCCAACATAGCACTGGAAACATCACCCTTTTTGGCGGTGATGATATATAACCCACCACTAATCCTCCCCAGGGCTTTATCTAAATCAGCACCCAAGGATTTCATCGCTTTGATGCTTTTCTCTTTGGTAACTAACTGTCCCAGGTCAGTCCCAGCTTCCTCGCATTTTTTGTATGTGTTTTCTGTCGGTGTTTCTCGTATCTCAATCACAGGGAAACCAATCATTAAACCCGCAGCTCGGAATTTATTTAACAGTGGGTAGGTGGGTTCATCATCTCCACCACCAGTTTCAAAAATACCAATGGCTTGTTTTTCAGTAGCTGACCCCAAAACCGTACTCACTGCAGCTTGCATGCTGGAATTAGTGGTGGAAACTGGCGACATTCCTAGAACTAATCCCTTACACCGTCCCACTAGTTCCCGTAGCTCCTGTAGGTCTACTGCTCCACCTAGATCCACCATCTCTACCCCTAGACCCGTCTTCATCACCCCGTTAGCAATGGATTGGGCCAGGCGATCGCTATAACCATACTCAGAGAGATAGAATATCCCTACTACGCTTTCCGCTTTGGTTTGACTTTGACTCCAGGTGCGATAACGTCCCGTTAATTCCTCCACGTTGTGGTATAACAGAGGTCCATGACCGGTAGCAATCATTTTGATATGTTTCAATTCTGCCATCCGCTTTATAGCAGATAACACAGAGCGGGAGTTGGGTCCCATGAGACAGTCATAGTAGTATTTGAAGTCTTCTTCAATGGTGGCTAAATTGTCATCAAATGTGCTATCTGAGCAGTAGTGCATGCCAAAAGCATCACAGGTATATAAAGTTTCTGTATGGTGATCGAAACTAAAAATAGTGTCGGGCCAGTGTAAATTGGGAGCTATGACAAATTCCAATTCATGACCATTTCCCAGAGACAAGCGATCGCCATTTTTCACTATCCGACGTTTAAATGGTTGATGTACCAAATCTTCTAAAAATTGAATTGCTACCTTAGATCCAACCACGGTGATATCAGGAGCTTTTTGCAGCAGATCCTTAACTAATCCGCTGTGATCGGGTTCTGTGTGGCTAATGATGAGATAGTTTATATCTTGAAGATTAATTAAGCTAGTGAGTGCGTCAAAATATAGGTGACGGAACTTTTCATGAGACGTGTCAACTAGAGCTATCTGTTCACCGCGAATCAGAAATGAGTTATAGGTTGTACCATTTTGTAACCCAAACTCAATATCAAAACGGTCCCGATCCCAGTCTAAGGAGCGGATAGCTGTGGTGTCTTGAGCAATTTCTACAGTCTGTGTGGTCAGACGTTTGACAGGAGCTTGTTTTTCCTGTCCAGCATCGGTGAGCAATACCATAACTCCCCTCCTTAATTTCTTTTGAGCATTAATTCCTCTACTCTTGATTGTGACACGGTTTTAATGTTACTGTTTATTGAAAAACCTATGGCTGAGTTAAGAAACTTAAAACTGTGAAACTGAATAGCAGATCAGAAGTTAGGGATGATTTTGTGCTAGGATTGGCCATTGGCAATTCCCATTTACACTGGGGTTTATTTCTGGGGAAAAAGTTATGCTTCACCTGGGATAGTAAACATTTACCGGAAGATGTGATCTTGCAGATCCCTCAATGTCAAACCCTGGATGAACTGATTACCCTGACCACCCAATTTTCTTTTCCCTCTCACTCCCCAGCTATTTACTGTCCTCTTCCCATTTTTTTAGCTTCCGTGGTTCCCCAGGAAACTCAAACATGGCTATCCTACCCTAACATACAAGTGATCACCTTAAATCAAGTCCCCCTGAAAGAAATATATCCTACCCTGGGTATTGATCGCGCTTTAGCTTTATTGGGTACGGGTAAAAAGTATGGATTCCCAGCTTTAGTAATTGATGCAGGTACAGCTTTAACTTTTACAGGTGTAAATGAAAATGAGTCTTTAGTTGGTGGAGCAATTTTACCGGGTCTGGGTTTACAACTAGCCAGTTTGGGAGAAAATACTGGGCAATTGCCATTATTGACAACGGGGGAAATTCTCAATTTACCACCACGTTTTGCGCTGGAGACGAAAACAGCAATTCTCAGTGGAGTTATTTACACATTGTTGGCGGGAATCCAGGATTTTATTGATTATTGGTTGTCTTCGTTCCCCCACACTTACATTGCAATCACTGGAGGGGATGGAACTTTATTAAAAGACCTTTTAGTTCAACTATCTCCCTCCCTAGGAAAAAGGTTAATTTCAGACCCACATCTCATCCTGTGGGGGATTGAAGAAGTCCTGAGAAACCATTAACAAGTGAAAAAGTCTAGGATATATTGAGCTACTGCAGTTGTACAGGTTTGGGGTAAATTGTTTGTTCCATGGGTGATGATTTTTAACTGGGATTGGGAAATCATGGATGAATAGATCTTACTCTTCTCCAGATTTTCCCTCTCATCCTGACCACCTTGCAAAATCAAACAAGGTAGTTCTAGGGTAACTAAATTATTGTCTAATAATTCCCTGTCAATTTCCCGAAATTGCCTATTGAATAATAATTGGCACGCTGTAGGATGATCCAAGAATTTGCGGTGTAATTCCAAGTATTTATTTATTTTGTTTTGCCAACCTAATATTCTAATTATTGGATTGAATCTCTTATCTAAACACTTAAACACTGCAAATAATAAGGACGGTGTATTAGCTAAACGCCGCATACTTGAGCAAGTTGGTTCTAATTTATCTGTCTTTATGCCCTCTGGTTGTAATAACAACAAACTAATAATATAATCAGGATATTTCAGCGCATAACTAGTGGCAATCCAAGCTCCCAAGGAATCCCCTACTAAATAGAATCGCTTCAGCTTCAAAGCTTTTACAAACTCATTCAAACACTCTACTTGTAAGCTGATTGAATGATGTACATTGGGATTTGCGGATGTACCAAAACCTAATAGGTCTGGTGCAAAACAATGGAATTTATCAGCTATTAAACTCATTACCTGTGTCCACTGACTACCATCATTCCAAGGTCCGTGTAAGAAGATTATGGGGATTCCTTCACCGATTTCATGCCAGAATAGAAGTCCTTGGGGAAGTTTGATGCGGGAGTTGCGGAATGGGGTTGTATACGGCATAATCCATTGAAGCAATACTAAGGTTGAATTTTGGGTAAAATCAAAAGATTAATTAAAAAGTTTATAAGCTTAAACTAAGCCAATGTGGTTAACCCACTCAGGTAATCTTGTAACTGCTGATAGTGATCATGGGACATGGGGGTTAGGGGAAGGGAAGTGGGAGGAAAGGCTTTAATTTCTAGCACTTCTAGGTGATCTTGAATGTTCATTTCTCCTTCTACTTCTGCTTCCACTACAACACAAATTGAATGAATTCTAGGATCTCGCTCCCAAGAAGAATAAACTCCCACTAAGCGTCGAATTCTTACTAGTTCCAGTCCCGTCTCTTCCCTCAACTCTCGACGCACTACGCTGGGAATATCTTCTCCCCAATCTACCATACCACCAGGTAACGCCCAACATCCATCATCACTCCGACGAATCAAGACGATTCTGCCATCGGATAAAGTCGCAATAATACTCGTTCCCGGAATGGGGTGACGAAAAATAATGCCTAATATAGTTTTTACAACACGCCACAACTTAGGCGGGGAATAAATCAACGACTTAAAAAAGTTCACTGTTTACTGATTCTTCAAGGTTTGTCTGGTACTTGTTGACAATTATGCCAATGTTTTAGGAATTGTCATAAAAATTTGGATAAAATCAATTACAGTCATCTTAATATGGTTTCCGAATATGGTTAGAATTCTTTATTTGGCTTGACATCCCCCATTCACATAGGATATACTAGAGCACTGTTTAAAGATTTTTCCACACTAAGTACCAAGGTGTATCAATTACATGGGTAGCTGGATATGACCTAAGTGTGGTTGCTCTTGTTGTTTATTCATGAGGTGAATATGGCCAAGCGCCGTAACCCCAAAAAAGAAAAGGCGCTACGGAACCAGGCTTATGCCAGAAAGTTTCGTAAACGGACTACTACAGGAAAAATGCAAAGAAGGTTCCAACAAAGACCATCTAAGGGTGAAGATGATGAAACAGTAGCAGCAGCAATGGATGCAGCTGATTAAATTATCTGTTTGATTTAACTCTCCTGTGCATAAATTCGGACTTGACTCAATAAGGCGAATGGAATTGGAATGTTGCCAGTCCATTCGCTTTGTTCTCAACCAGTTGTTTTTAAGGATAAAACCCTAGCTTGGGTAGTCCCACAGTCTCGTCCCATCCCATCATGATGTTCATACATTGAATTGCCTGTCCTGCTTGACCTTTAATTAAGTTGTCAATGGCTGATGTCACAATTACACGACTAGTTCTCCGATCCACTTCTATACCTATATAACATGTGTTGCTGCCACAGGCCCATTTAGTTTGCGGATAAACCCCACTATCACAGATTTTAACCCAAGTAGAATTACGGTAAAATGCAGTGTAAATAGTTCTTAAATCATCTCTGACTAGACCAGGATCTCTTAGGTTAGCGTAGACGGTGGCGAGAATTCCCCTAACCATGGGAATTAAATGGGGGGTAAATTGAACTGTCACCTCCTGTCTGGCTAAGTCACTACAAATTTGCTCAATTTCTGGGGTGTGACGATGACAAGCAATGTTGTATGCAGCTAGAGAATTATCTGCTTCTGCTAACAAGAGATTAATTTTGCCCTGTCTACCACCACCGGAGGTTCCTGATTTAGCATCAATAATTGCTGTTTCTGGCACAACTAAACCCTGTTTCAATAGGGGAGCTAATGCTAATAAACTCGCCGTGGGATAACAACCAGGACAACCCACTAAACTTGATTCGGCAATTTTGTCTCTATATAGTTCCGGTAGTCCATACACCGCTTTCTGTGCTGTCAGGCGATCGCTCCTTTGTATACCATACCAAGTTGTATAAGTTGTCAAATCAGTGAAACGATAATCAGCACTTAGGTCTAGTATTTTACAACCTTTTTCTAGAAGTTTTGGTGCAATGTCACAAGCCAAACCATTAGGTAGGGAAAGAAATACCACTTCACAGCGACTAGCAATCACTTCTGTGTCTACCGCTTCAATGTTTAGATTGAGTATGCTTCCTACATGAGGGTATAAATCAGAAAATGTTTTACCAGCACTGCTTTCACCACCTAGGTATACCAGTTCTATCTGTGGATGATCCATCAGTAGTCTAACCAGTTGCACTCCCCCGTAACCTGAGGCGCCAACAATTCCAACTGGTATGCGCCTAAAATTATTCATTTTGTAAAATCCTCATCCAGTTTCGGTAATATCAGTAATGTCATATAATACTACCTAATAATATTACGGTTGAGTCTTCTCAACACCCAAACTAAAATTATTGCCAACTACCTCACCACAAATAGTCTACAATTAGAAATTGGAAGGTCTTACAAAATTCACTTTGGTAGCTAGAAATTTGCCGTGTCTGAGTCCAATAATCACCAAACCTTTAAATTTGACCCTATTAATGCCGCTTTAGCAGATCTCAAGTCTGGTCGCGCCATTGTAGTAGTAGATGATGAAAACCGGGAAAATGAAGGCGATTTAATCTGTGCTGCTCAATTCGCTACCCCGGATATGATTAATTTTATGGCGGTAGAAGCAAGAGGGTTGATTTGCCTAGCCATGACAGGCGATCGCCTGGATGAATTAGATTTACCATTAATGGTTAGCAATATCACAGATACTAACCAAACTGCCTTTACCGTAAGTATTGATGCTGGTCCCCATTTGGGAGTGACCACGGGTATTTCCGCAGAAGATAGGGCACGTACAATTCAAGTGGCCCTCAATCCAGCCACCAAACCCCTGGATTTGCGCCGCCCAGGTCATATTTTCCCCATTCGAGCCAAAGCAGGAGGTGTGTTAAAACGGGCAGGTCATACAGAAGCTGCTGTAGACTTAGCAAGATTGGCCGGATTATATCCCGCTGGTGTGATTTGTGAAATTCAAAATCCTGACGGGTCTATGGCTAGATTACAACAGTTGATGGAATATGCCACCCTACATCACCTGAAAATTATTAGCATTGCAGATCTAATTAGTTACCGACTACAAAATGATCGCCTCATCTATAGGGAAATAGTGACTAAACTACCCAGTCAGTTTGGGCAATTTGATATTTATGGTTATCGTCACACTTTGGATAATACAGATCATGTTGCTATTGTCAAGGGAGACCCCGCAGAATTTGGGGAGCGCCCAATTATGGTACGCATGCACTCGGAGTGTTTGACTGGGGATGCTCTGGGTTCCCTACGATGTGATTGTAGGATGCAATTACAAGCAGCATTAAAAATGATTGAAAATGCTGGTCAGGGGGTGGTTGTTTATTTGCGTCAAGAGGGAAGAGGTATAGGTTTAATTAATAAACTGAAAGCCTATTCCTTGCAGGATATGGGACTGGATACGGTGGAAGCTAACGAAAGATTAGGATTTCCAGCGGATTTGCGTGATTATGGTATGGGAGCGCAAATTTTAATGGATTTGGGAATTAAGAAAATTCGTCTGATTACTAATAACCCCCGTAAAATTGCTGGAGTTAAAGGTTATGGGTTGGAAGTGGTTGACCGCGTTCCTTTGCTCATAGAATCCAATGATTTTAATTCCTATTATTTAGCCACTAAAGCTAAGAAGTTAGGACACATGTTGTTACAAACTTATCTGGCCACTGTCGCATTGCACTGGGGAGATGAACCAGAATCCATCGCCCAACGCTATGAAAGGTTGGAAAAATTACGATACCTGGCTAAAAGTAATCATCTTCTTTTACAGGAGGAAGCTAGACCTTTAGGAATTGCTTTGTTTGATCAAGTATCACTGATTGTACATTTGGGATTTGATCAACCAAACGTGGCTGATGTAAATTGGTATCAACAAAAAGGTCATCCCTATCTACAAGCCCTGGGTCAGATTTTGGATCAGCTCATTGCGCTACCATACATCCATAAGTTGGAATTTCTAGTCTCATCTGGTAGTGACCCTTTGAGTAATTTACAGGTAAAGTTAGATCGCCAGCTTATTAGTTCTGATGTTAAACCCTCATCCCTTCAAGACTGTCTCCAAACACAACAGATTTATTGTTTTGGTAACTGCACCTGAAGCGCCCAGCTTATTGTTCCATCTGCTTGACAAGATGAGCAATTTCAGGCAATATCAACGCCTCCATCCCTAAACGCACTGCATTACTAGATCCTGGTAAGGAAAAAACTAGTTTGTTTCTGTATGTACCAGCTACAGCACGAGAAGCGATCGCCCGGGAACCAATTTCTTGATAACTTAACCAACGAAATAGCTCACCAAACCCCGGTAAGGTCTTTTCTAACAAACTGGCGATCGCATCGTAGGTGGTATCCCTAGGAGCAACACCCGTACCACCATTGCAAATCACAACATTAATCTCTGTTTTATTACTGAGGTAATTGAGATGGGATTGAATTGTTGCAGGATCATCGGGGATGATCACATAATCAGCAACAACATGGTTAGCAGTCAATAATAGTTGTTGAATTAGTTGACCACTGCGATCTGTTTGGATGTTACGGGTATCACTAACAGTAATCACTGCGCAGTTGGCAATAATTGCTGTCATGTCATGGTGTGGTTGTATTTCCATGATTCCAGGTATGAAGTAGTTACTCAGATTTACTCAAACCCAAACCATTTTCTTCAGCGTAGCGATTCATAAAACGCATAAAGCGATCCCACTCTTGAGAGGTTTTGATTAAATACACCGCTTCCACAGCTTCTGGTTTACCATTAACAAATTTCCCTCTTACCTCGCGGGTAACAATTTCGCCCTCCTCGTCAATCATATACATTCCAGTGATTCCGTCAGTATTGCCTTCTTGGAGGATATCGGGGTTGACAAAGGTGAAAGTTGCTGTACCTTGGTCACCACTGCGGGATCTGGTCAACCTTACATCTGGAACTACTTTCTCATCAGTACCTTTAGAAAACTGGATGCTTGCCATAATTAATCATTTTAAGTTTTGTGACCCATCTTTAATATTTTCCCATCATGGGGACATTTTATCCACAACCGCTTTTAGCCCCCCTTGAAACCTTTACCCTTATTTACGGAGGGGAGACAAAGACAGTGTTCTATTTGTTGTAGTAACTCCCGTTCATCCAAATTTTGACCTATTAAAACCAACTGATTTTTCTTTTCCCCATGCCATTGATCATCATCAATGGTGAAGCGCTTACCACAGAGGTGAAAAATATGACGGTTGGGACTCTCCTCAAACCACATAATACCCTTGGCGCGAAATACATTGGTTGGCAATTGGTTATCCAAAAAATATTGAAATTTACGAATGGCAAAAGGTTTATCACTCTGGAAAGAAATGGAAACAAACCCGTCATTTTCTAGATGGTGAGAATGGTGGTGATGTTCGTGTTCATGATGGTCATGGTCACAACTAGAATGATCATGATGCTCATGTTTATCAGTTGACGTATCAAAATACTTATCAGACTCAAATAAGCCCACACTGAGAATTAGGGCCAGGGGAACCTGAGAATTTTTAGTTCTAATAATTCTGGTACCTTCCTTAACATCATGAATCTTCCTTTCCAAGACTGTTAAAGTTGCTTCGTCAACCAAATCTACTTTGTTCAGCAAAATTACATCGCCATAAACGATTTGACTGTGGGCAGCTTGAGAATTAAATAGATCTAAACTATAGTTTGCAGCGTCAACCACAGTTATAATAGAGTCTAGTCTAGTTAGGTCTCTTAGTTCTGAGCCTAAAAAGGTCATAGCCACAGGCAAAGGATCTGCTAAACCGGTAGTTTCCACCACCAAATAATCTATTTTTTCTTCTCGTTCTAAGACCTGGTAAACAGCATCAACTAAGTCATTGTTAATAGTACAACAAATACAGCCATTGCTCAATTCTACCATGTTATCGTCAGTAGTAACGATCAACTCATTATCAATGCCAATCTCACCAAATTCATTCACGAGAACAGCAGTTTTTACACCTTGTTGATTAGTCAAAATGTGATTAAGTAGGGTAGTCTTACCACTTCCCAGAAATCCGGTAATAATCGTCACTGGTAAACCCTGTTTAGAAACAGGCATTTTGGGAGATTCAATAGCAACTGCTGAAGTCATAATAATCAATTTGAGAATGAGGGTTTAGGTAGATTCGTACTTATAGCCAATTATAGCCAGTTATATGCAGCTTACCTACAAACCATTTTAGAGACTAGGAAGAGTTTTGGCAAATTGACAGAAATCAGGAAAAATTGCCATTTACCCAACCAACTTAACCCCTGGTGGGCTATAATTGCCAATCATCAGATTGTCCCAATTCTCGATTATGACCCTATCTATTTACAATACTCTCACCCGTCGTCAAGAGGAATTTAAACCCGTCGAGCCTGGTCAGGTTAGGATGTATTATTGTGGTGTGACAGTATATGACTATTGTCACTTGGGTCATGCTAGAGCTTGTATAGTATGGGATGTGGTAAGGCGTTACTTAGAATTTATTGGTTATAGGGTACGTTATATCCAAAACTTTACAGATATTGACGACAAAATCCTCAACCGTGCTAGAAAAGAAAACTCCACCATGGAAACAGTAGCAGAGCGCTATATTCAAGCCTATTTTGAGGATATGGGGCGCTTAGGGGTAAGGGAAGCAGATGAATATCCCCGGGCGACACACACCATGAATGGCATCAAAAGGTTGATTCAAGACTTAGAAGTAAGAGGTTATGCCTATCCTGCTGATGGAGACGTTTATTATGCTGTGAGAAAGTTTAATGAGTATGGTAAACTTTCAGGAAGGAAATTAGCAGATTTACAAGCGGGTGCGAGTGAGAGAGTTAATATAGAAGATCCAGAATATCAAAAAAAGAAAGATCCCTTTGATTTTGCCCTGTGGAAAGCCGCAAAACCGTGTGAACCAGCATGGGAGTCGCCCTGGGGTAAAGGTCGTCCAGGATGGCACATAGAATGTTCAGCCATGGTGAGAGATAGGTTAGGAGATACGATAGATATTCATGCGGGTGGTGCGGATTTAATATTTCCCCATCATGAAAACGAAATTGCCCAATCAGAAGCAGTCACAGGGAAACCACTGGCCAATTATTGGTTACATAATGGTATGGTAAAAGTAGATGGGGAGAAAATGTCCAAGTCCCTAGGGAATTTTACCACCATTAGGGATTTATTAGATCGGGGGGTTGACCCCATGGCATTAAGATTATTCGTCCTCATGGCCCAATATCGCAAACCCCTAGATTTTACCGAGGAGGCCATTTTAGCAGCAACTAATGGTTGGCATACCCTGAAAGAGGGTTTATTATTTGGTTATCATCATGGTGGAAAATTAGATTGGGATTTGCAATCAGCCAAAGATAACACTAATATAGACCAAGTGGAGATTGAGAAATTCACCACAACAGTGGATGATGATTTTAACTTTCCTGGTGGGTTAGCAGTTATTTTTGAAATAGCCAAAGAACTGAGGAAAGAAGGGAATATTATTGTTCATGAAGGAAAAACACAAACCCCCTGTGCAAAACTATTGACAAAATGGCAAACACTAGTGACTTTGACCAGTGTTTTAGGTTTAATAGCTAAACCAGAGGAGCAAAAAACCATAGATGAAAGTTTAAGTGACAAAGTAATTGAGAACCTAGTACAGAAAAGACAGGAAGCAAGAAAAGCCAAAGACTTTGCTGAATCTGACCGCATCAGGGAGGAACTAAAAGCAAAGGGTATCACCCTGATAGACAGCAAAGAGGGGACTCGTTGGCAAAGGGAACAGGATTTTTAACGCATTAATCAACTAAACCGATATTAGTAACATGTGGAAAGAATTAACACAAGCTATTGATCAGTTTGATACCACCGTTGATTGGATGGGAATTCGTGCTGTTAAAGAAGTTGCTAGAGACTACTATGTGAGAGATGGTCTACCTAGAAGCAACGGTAAATCCTTAACAAGGGGAGCAATGATAGAAGTGATGGTTAATGGTAGCATCGGTTATGCAGCTACTAATTGCCTAACCTCATTGTCACTCAAGCACGCGGCTCAAATAGCTTACCAACAGGCAGTTGCAGCTAGTAAATTTCGGATATATCCACTGGAAAAAAACACCCGTCCAGCAATGGTTGGTGAATATAATACACCCCTGGATCAACCGTTAAATTTTCTGAGTCCAGGGGAAATAAATGATTTACTCATCCGTATTTGTCATGGACTAAAAATTAGTGATCAAATAGTCCAAACCAGTGGCCACATTAATGCAAGTGAAAAAGAGACCTGGTTTGTTAGTAGCAATGGCTCGGAAATTTACCAAAAAATCACTTCTGTAGGCAATCATTTTGGGGTAATAGCCCAGGATGGTCGGGTGGTGCAACAGCGAAGTAATCATGGAATGCACGCCAATTGTTATCAAGGCGGATGGGAAGTATTAAAACAAGATAAATTATGGGATAAGGTTCAACAAGTTGCTGAACAAGCTATAGAATTATTAAATGCTCCAGAATGTCCCAATACAGAGACAAATTTGGTCTTAGCACCAGATCAAATGATGCTACAAATTCATGAAAGTGTGGGACATCCTTTAGAAATAGACCGCATTTTAGGTGATGAACGGAACTACGCGGGTGGTAGTTTTGTGAACCCAGAGGATTTTGGCAAATTACAATATGGATCACCTTTAATGAATATTACCTTTGATCCCACTGTTGAAGGAGAATCGGCCAGTTATCAATTTGATGATACTGGTGCAAAAGCTACAAAACAATATCTAATTCAAGATGGTATTTTGCAAAGGGGTTTGGGCAGTTTAGAAAGTCAAGCTCGTTCTGGTTTACCAGGAGTAGCTTGTGCTCGCGCTTGCTCTTGGAATCGTCCACCAATTGATAGAATGGCTAACCTTAATTTAGAGCCAGGGGATACTAGTTTTGGGGAAATGATTGAGGGTATAGAACATGGTGTTTATATGGAGTCCAATCGCTCTTGGTCCATAGATGATCTTCGCCATAAGTTCCAATTTGGGTGTGAATATGCCAAACTAATTGAAAATGGTCAACTGACAAAAACTTTAAGAAATCCCAATTACAGAGCAACAACACCACAATTTTGGCATAGTTTAGTCCAGGTGGGTAATTTTGAGAATTGGCAAATGTATGGCACGCCATTTTGTGGGAAGGGAGAGCCAAATCAAGCTATATGGGTAGGTCATGGTTCACCCCCTTGTGTGTTTACAAATATAGAAGTTTTTGGTGGAGGGTAAGATGGAAGTAGATGGTTTCAAATTAGAAAAAAACTTTCATAATCTTAGGGAAATGCTGTTAAGCAAAAAATCAGATCAGGAAGATTTTACACTTAATCTTAGCAGTGAAAGGAGTCAGTTTACCCGGTTTAATCAGGGAAAACTTAGACAAACGGGAGTAGTGTATGATGGTTCTGTGCATTTAACTTTAATGGCTGATCATCGCAGTAGTTTTTGTCATTTTCCCTTCACTGGTAATTGGGAGATAGATCGGGAAGTTGCATGTCAAAATTTAGAAGAACTAAGGGAAGAAATCTCCATGTTACCAGTAGATCCCTACATAGTTTTACCCGGAGGAGAGGGAAGCATTAGGGAAATACATAGAGGTGAATTATTAGCACCAGAAAAAGTGCCCGATAGCATTTTAACATCCCTAGAAAATTTAGATTTTACTGGTATGTATGCTGGGGGTATCATTATAAGGGGATATGGAGATTCTAGAGGAAAAAGCCATTGGTTTGTTACCAATTCTTTTAATTTAGATTATTCTTTAATTATTGCACCGAAAAAAGCAGTCAAAGCCACCTTTGCTGGGAGAGAATGGAAACAATCAGCATACATTGATAAAATCGCGGATGGCAAAAAACAATTGTCTTTATTATCCCGTGAACCTAGGAAACTGCCCAGGGGTAAATATAGAACCTACTTTGCTCCTGGTGCGGTAGCTGAACTATTGGATATGTTATCTTGGGGTGCTATTAGTGAATCTTCTATACAGCAGGGTAATAGTGCTTTAGCACCATTGTCAAGAGGTGAAAAACAGCTTTCACCCAAGTTTAATTTAAAGGAGAACTTTAGCGCTGGTTTGACCCCCAGATTTAACAGTTTAGGAGAAATATCACCACAGGAATTAACCCTAATCGAAAATGGGGGTTTAGTCAATAGTTTGGTCAATTCCCGCACTGCTAAGGAATATAATAAAGTCAGCAATGCTGCAAACAGTTCAGAAACATTACGCTCCCCCGAAATCAAGATGGGCAATTTGGATTTTGGAGATATTCTGGCCAGTTTAGGAACTGGGTTATATGTTTCCAATTTACATTATTTAAACTGGAGCAACCGTCAAACTGGTAGAATCACCGGAATGACCCGATATGCTTGTTTTTGGGTAGAAGATGGAGAGATGGTCGCCCCCATAGAAAATCTACGTTTCGATGAAAGTTTGTATGACTTTTGGGGAGAAAAATTAGTTGATTTTACCAACTTTCAAGATCTAATCCCCGAAGTAGGTACATACACCAAACGTCAATTGGGTGGTAGTTTAGTACCCGGAATGTTGGTTGAGGACTTTAGTTATAGTTTCTAGAGCCAGATGTTTTTAAAAACCGATCTGGAAAATTTCCGGACTTCATCTAGTTTCAATTGTAAACGTAAAGGTGGTTAGTTAAACACCAAGATTGACGACACCTTTACTTAATATTGCACACGGCAAGATACTTTCATCCTCGGTTCTTGCTCATTTGCTACCGAAAATTTTATTTTCTGTGCCAATTTTGCGTTGAAGACAAAATAATTATCATCAATAATTGTATTTAACTCTCCATTCCCCTATCTACATTTTCAGCAAACCCTGTCTAGGAGTGATTGAATATGGCTAATCTCAACCCGTCCCATGGCAGTAAACAGCTTTTGGCAGGTTACTGTGGTATTATTTTCGGTGGATTTGGTATTCATAAATTTATCCTTGGTTATGCGCCCGAAGGTTTTATTATGTTGGTTATTTCTGTAGTTGGGGGTTCTCTCACCTTTGGATTGACATTGATTATTATGCAACTGATTGGTCTGATTGAAGGTATGATTTACCTGAATAAAAACCATGAGGATTTTGTTGATACTTATTTTATAGGTAAACAGCGCTGGTTTTAATACGCCCTAATCATCCCTATTTTCTATTGTTACCAATTATTTCAAATATGTGGATACTCAGACATCAAAACCTGGCTGCACTTATACTATTTATTGTGTCCGTCACTTATTTTACAGCTATGTCTACTTGGGAAACTAACTATTTTGTTAAAAGCATAATTTTGATGTTGCCTATACAAGTAGTATCTCTAATATACATGAACCATAAGCACTGAAATCATAAGGCCATCCTAGAAATAATTGTGCTTCCCTACTTACACTTAAATCTCCAGATTTTGTTTATCCTAGAGATGGCACTAGTTTTAGCCATATAGCTTGTTATGCAACTTGCACAAAAAAATGAATTGACAGAAGAAAGCGCTGCAACAACTAGAAAAGTCATACTCGATGTTAGCGGTATGAAGTGTGCTGGCTGTGTAAAAGCGGTAGAAACACAGTTAACCCAACACCCGGGGGTAAAAAGCGCCTGTGTGAATCTAGCTACAGAAATTGCTGTGGTAGAAATAGAAGATGCTGTTGAGGGGGATACGCTGGCACAGGTATTAACAGCGAAAGGGTTCCCCTCAGAAATGCGAAACTCTCAAGGGTTCAGCAGGGTTGGAAAGCAAGACCAAGAAATGAGATCTGCTTTTATGCAGTTAATAGTTGCTTCTGGACTGTTGCTGTTTTCAGGACTGGGACACTTTGGCAGTCATTTATTTCCTATTTTGAGTACCATTGGGTTAAATAACATTTGGTTTCATTGTGCATTGGCAACCCTTGCACTCCTGTTTCCTGGTCGTCCAATCATTATAGATGGTTGGTTGGGTTGGCGACGAGGATCCCCAAATATGAATACCTTAATCGCTTTAGGAACTTTAACTGCTTATATTACTAGTTTAGTTGCACTTTTATTTCCCCGGATGGGTTGGGACTGTTTCTTTGATGAACCAGTAATGATGTTGGGCTTTATCCTCTTGGGTAAAACCTTGGAGAAACAAGCTAAAGGGCGCGCTGCATCAGCATTTCATCAATTGTTAGCCCTAAGACCACAAATTGCTAGACTAATTGTCAACCCTGATGGCCAGAAATTAGCAGTTAGTCCCAACATTAATATTATTGAAATACCAGCTGACCAGGTACGAGTGGGAGAGTGGTTACAAGTACTACCAGGGGATAAAATTCCCGTCGATGGTCAGGTGCAGTTTGGACAAACCACCGTTGATGAATCAATGTTGACTGGGGAAGCTGTTCCTGTAATTAAACAACCAGGAGATTCTGTTGCAGCGGGAACTATTAATCAGTCAGGAACTGTCTCAATTGTAGCTAGGAAAATCGGTGAAGATACTGTCCTAGCTCAGATTGTTGCTCTGGTAGAAAGTGCCCAAACTCGTAAAGCTCCTGTGCAAAAATTGGCTGATACCATTGCTGGTTATTTTACTTATGCTGTTTTAACAGCTTCTTTTCTAACCTGGGCATTCTGGTATTTTATAGGAACTCGTGTTTGGCCAGAGGTGTATATTACTTCTGGAATGGTCATGGGTAATCATTCTATCCCCCTACTCAATGATCAAAATTCGGCACTGCTCATTAGTTTAAAACTGGCGATCGCAGTTTTAGTAGTAGCTTGTCCCTGTGCTTTAGGACTAGCCACACCCACAGCTATCTTGGTAGGGACTGGTGTGGGAGCAGAATCTGGGTTACTAATCAAGGGTGGGGATGTATTAGAAAAGGTTCACCATTTAAACACCATCGTATTTGACAAAACTGGTACTCTTACCACAGGTAATCCCATAGTTACAGACTGTCTACCACTAACAGATATAGACACTACCAATTTGATGCAATTAGCAGCAGCGGTGGAAAAAGGCACTTGTCATCCCCTAGCGAAAGCCATACAGCAGTCGGGAGAAAAGCTAAATTTACCCATCCCCCATGCCATGAATTTTTACACGGAACCAGGTATGGGAGTTTCCGCTATGGTAGAGGGGAAAAGTGTGCTGTTGGGTAACTGGGAATGGTTAAACAGTCATGGAATTACTATCAATACAACTACCCAAGAACAAGGACAAAAACTGGCAAAGGAAGGAAAAACAGTCATTGGTGTTGCTGTGGATGACATTTTGGCAGGTTTAATAGCTGTTAGTGATACCATTAGACCCGATGCCAAATTAACAGTAAACCACTTGCAAAGAATGGGTTTACATGTTATAGTCCTCAGCGGTGATAGGTTAGAAGCAGCAGTTGTGATTGCCCAACAGCTTGGTCTCGATAGTACCAATGTTATTGCTGGCGTTACTCCAGAGCAAAAAGCTGGACTAATTCGTTCTCTCCAGCAGGGTAGCTTAAATGTAGGTGATAATTCCTGTGTGGTAGCTATGGTGGGAGATGGTATCAACGATGCACCCGCTTTATCCCAAGCGGATGTGGGAATTGCCCTGAGTTCAGGAACAGACGTAGCTATGGAAAGTGCGGAAATTGTCCTTATGGGTGACAGCTTGAGTGATGTGGTAGCATCTATCCAACTTGCTCGTAAAACTTTCACTAAAATTCGTCAAAACCTATTTTGGGCCTTTGCCTATAACACCATTGCCATCCCCTTAGCTGCTGGGGTTCTCTTACCCAGCTTACATTTTGTCCTAACTCCCTCTAGTGCTGCTGCGATTATGGCTTTTAGTTCCGTTAGCGTGGTGACTAACTCTCTTTTGTTGAGAGGTGTGAAACCACAAAACCAGATGGTTCCCAGATAAGTCCTGTTTTCTTCCATAGCATATACTATTGAATTATGAAACCCAACTATTCTAACTGGGATGATGATCTACCACCAGATCCACAGGAAATATATCAGGATTTAATTTCCACTCTGGAACGAAAAGTGGGATTTGGTCTGTACTTTGTGCAGTGCACACCTATTGAAGCTGATAACTTTGCTCAACATATTAGTCGTGACCTAGCTAACAAAAAAATAGCCTTACTAAACTTATGGGAACCAATAGAGAAGTTCTATGAGCATGTAAAAAACTATGTGCAGGGACAAACTATTGATATCCTCCTAGTTAAAGGTTTAGAATACTCCCTATACAAGTATGAGAAAAGGAATTTTGGTGAAGTTACGGAGGGACAGTTCACCAACTTGACCAAGGTGCCCCCCATACTAAATCATCTCAATCAACAGCGAGAAAGATTCAGAGATGATTTCTCATTTTGCTTTGTGTTCTTACTACGGTCATTTTCTCTAAATTATTTGATTCATCGCGCCCCAGACTTTTTTGATTGGCGATCTGGAGTGTATGATTTACCAACCACAGCAGAATTGGTAGACGAAGAATCTCGTCGTTTAATTATGGAGGGAGACTATAAAAAATATTTAGAGCTTACTCCCCAACAGAAAATCGAAACAATGTTGGAAATTCAAGAACTGCTGACAGAAAAATACCAAAATGATAGTAACAAAGCTAGATTGTTATTTGAAATGGGGAATCTACTGTATTCCGCTAACGAATACGAAACAGCCATTACATTTTATGAGCAGGAACTGAAACTTCAACCAGATGATCATGGTGCTTGGTGTAATCACGGACATGCACTGTTTAGTTTATCCAGGTATGAAGCCGCCATTGTATCCTATCGCCAGGCCCTGAAATTACGACGAGATGACCCGTTTTGCTGGTATGCACTAGGTAATTGCCAGCGTAAACTACATCGAGATCAAGAAGCAATTTTATCTTACAATCAAGCTATAAAAATTAAGACCGATGATCACTATTTCTGGTACAACAGGGGTAATGCACTCAGGAATATAGGGTGTAATGAGGAGGCAATTTTATCTTATGGTCAAGCCATAAAAATTAAACCCGATGAGAGTAATGTATGGAACAATAGAGGCATTGCCTTGAGAAGTTTAGGCAGATATCAGGAGGCAGTTTTTTGTTATGATCAGGCGCTAAGCTTGAAACCCGATGACTACTATGCTTGGTAT
The DNA here is from genome assembly GCF_001432185.1 of Cylindrospermopsis sp. CR12. NCBI lineage: Bacteria > Bacillati > Cyanobacteriota > Cyanophyceae > Nostocales > Aphanizomenonaceae > Cylindrospermopsis > Cylindrospermopsis sp. CR12. The sequence goes on from NZ_LMVE01000095.1 coordinate 66,354, forward strand.
AATCGGGGAGTTGCACTAAAAAAACTCAAACAAAACGAAGCGGCACTTTTATCTTATGATCAGGCCTTGAAACTGAAACCAGATGACCACTATAGCTGGAACAATAGAGGCAATGCATTGGAGGATCTAGGACACATAGAAGAAGCTATCTTTTCTTATGATCAAGCTCTGAAAATCAAGCCAGATGATCAATATGCTTTTTATAACAAAGCCTGTTGTTATGCAGTTCAGGGTAAAATTCAAGAAGCACTAGAAAACTTAGAAAATGCAGTTAGTCTTAAACCTGAACAATTTACACAAATGGCAAAAGCTGATCCTGATTTTGATCGCATTAGAGAAGATGCACGCTTTCAGGCCCTAATTAATAAAACTTTTCACGATTGACCTCAAATTAACCCAGGCTGTTTACTTATGTCCCAAAATGCGGAACTGCTCAAAAACCTTTATAATGCCTTTAACCCGTTCCAACCTCTGTCAGCAGGAGATCCTAACTATGTAGACTGTCAAGACGTCAGAGGTGAGGCAGATATTTTAGAGGAATTGGGAAATCGCATTCAGCTGGCACGGGGAAATACTTGTCAACTGTATTCTGGACACAGAGGAGCAGGTAAATCTACTGAATTACTAAGATTGAAGAAATATCTGGAAGAGAGGCAGTTTTACGTAATTTATTTTGCCGCCGATGAAGAGGATATAGATTCAGAGGATGCTCATTATACCGATATTCTTCTGGCTTGTACCCGCAGGTTACTTAAAGATTTACAACAAATAGGTAATCCTCAACCAGTACTAAACTGGCTGAAAGAGCGTTGGCAAGATCTAAAAGATTTAGCACTGACAGAAATTCATCTTGAGGATATGAACATAGAGATGCAAATTACTCAGTTTGCTAAGTTAACAGCTAACCTAAGAGCAGTCCCCGAATTACGTCAACAGATTCGAGAGAAGGTAAACCCCCACACGGTAACTTTAATTAGGGTGTTAAATGAATTTATTGGAGACGCGAAGAAACGATTGCCATCGAAACAACACCAATTAGCAGTAATTGTTGATAACTTAGATCGGATGATACTGGTCAAGGAAGGAAATCGGACTAATTATGAAGAGGTTTTTCTAGACCGGTGTGAGCAGCTCAAGTCTCTGGACTGTCACCTCATCTACACAGTTCCCATTGCTATGGTTTATTCCACTAGAGCTACTGATCTACGCGACATTTATGGTGATCCCCAAGTTTTACCAATGGTGATGGTGCGCACTCCTCAAGGAGAAGTTTATCAACCAGGTTTGAAAAGGTTAACCGAGGTAATTGGGAGACGAGTTCGGCAATTTGCACCAAATATATCTATAGAAACCGAAATTTTTGACAGTCCAGACACTTTAGAAAAACTTTGTTTAATGAGCGGAGGTCATGTCCGAAATCTATTACTATTGACCCAGGATGCCATTGGACGCACCCAAGATTTACCCATATCTGAAAGAGCAGTTCGACGAGCTATTACTCAAGCTAGAGATACCTACCGCCGTGCTGTAGAAAATCATCAATGGTATTTATTAGCAGAGGTATCCATTTCCAAACGCATCCTTAATGATGATCAGTATCGCAATCTAATGTTTAATCGTTGCTTATTAGAATATCGCTATTTGGATAAAGAAGGGGAAATACAGCGCTGGTATGATATTCACCCCCTGATTCAGGGAATCCAGGAATTTAGAGAAGCTCTAGCAACCCTTTTGTAAATTTCAACTTTTTGTTAGAATATAAACATGATTTGGAGGGCCAGGTAACTGGTCATGGGCCTATAGAGACTATTTTCGGAAATCTACAGGGTTTAAAATCCAGCCAACTCAGACAATTACAACGACTGTATCATCAGCGCGTACCAGGTAATTTGATTACTACATCTGAGTTTGCTCAAAGGCTGGCAGCAATTAGTACAGAAATAAACCAACCTATTTGCTCTTACATTAATCGTAAAGGAAAAGTGATTAGAGTTGGTGTAGGCACTGTGCGTCAAACTCAAATTCCTCCCATGGAAATTCCACGCTATGGTTCAGAAAGACTCAGTGGGATTCGCTGCATAGCAACAAATCTCAAATCAGAACCTCCCCATGAAGCAGCACTCACAGCAATGCTGTTACAGCGATTGGATGCTTTGGTCATTTTAAATCTTACGGGCACAGGATTTACAAAAAGAGGTGGGGGAGCAACTGGTTATGTTAAAGGGGTGTACTTAGCTCATTTGGTGTGTAATAGTACAAGACTGTCTTTTAGTCCGTCATCGGTTATGACTGTTGGGGAATCGAGATCTCCTGATTTTCACGTTTCACCTCCCCTAAGCTTAGATGCAATTGCCCAAATGGATTTTCTGGGTTTGGTAGAGGGTTTAGAGGCAGAATTTGAGCGGGAATATGTTGGACAGGAAGTAAATGGCGATCATGACCGAGTCATCGTCGTAGGAGTATTCACTGATGATGTAAGTGACCAAAAATTCCAAGATACTATAGCTGAGCTGGCTAGGTTAGTAGATACAGCAGGGGGAGAGGTGTTGGAAAGCATCCAGCAAAAGCGCTCCCGCATTCACCCCCAAACGGTTATTGGTGAGGGTAAGGTTCAGGAGGTGGCTTTAACTGCTCAAACACGGGGAGCCAATCTAATCGTTTTCGATCGAGATTTATCACCCGCTCAAGTACGAAATTTAGAGTCCCAAATTGGTGTTAGAGTGGTTGACCGTACAGAAGTAATATTAGATATATTTGCCCAGCGGGCTCAATCAGGAGCTGGGAAGTTACAAGTAGAACTAGCCCAACTGGAATATATGCTACCACGATTAACTGGTAGGGGGAGGTCTATGTCACGGTTGGGAGGTGGAATAGGAACTCGTGGACCTGGTGAAACTAAACTGGAAACGGAAAGACGAGCCATTCAAAGACGTATTTCCCGACTACAACAGGAAGTTAACCAATTGCAGGCCCATCGTTGCCGTTTGCGTCAAAAACGACAACATCGGGAAATACCATCGGTGGCTTTGGTGGGATATACTAATGCGGGTAAGTCTACTCTACTTAACGCCCTAACTAATGCCCAGGTTTATACAGCTGATCAGCTATTTGCCACCCTTGACCCTACCACCCGTCGTTTAGTTATTCCCCAAGGGGAAAACCATCAAGTTCGGGAGGCCTTAATTACGGATACCGTGGGGTTTATCCATGAGTTGCCCAATTCTTTGATGGATGCCTTTCGTGCTACTTTGGAGGAAGTTACGGAAGCAGATGCCTTAATACATCTAGTGGATTTATCTCACCCTGCTTGGTTAAGTCACATTAGATCAGTACGAGAAATTCTAGCTCAAATGCCTATTACTCCTGGACCTGCTTTGGTTGTTTTTAATAAAATTGATCGGGTCAATAATGAAGTACTAGTTTCCGCACGGGAGGAATTTCCTTTGAGTGTGTTTATATCAGCTGGTCAGCGTTTGGGGTTGGAAACTCTCAGACTACGACTGTCACAGTTGATTGAATATGCTCTAGAACCAATGATACAAGAACAAGGATTTTAAAAACATGGCAATGTCAAATTGATGATGTAGAATTTTCATAAGGTTAAGTTGGGAAATTATCTAGAATTAGGGAGTATCTAGGAAGGTTATGACTGCAAAAGTAGAAATTTATACTTGGAGTGATTGTCCATTTTGTATACGTGCCAAAGGCTTGCTTACATCTAAAGGGGTGCAATTTACGGAATACAAAATTGATGGGAATGAGGAAGCAAGGAGGAAAATGGCTATGCGGGCAAATGGAAAACGCTCTGTACCCCAAATTTTTATTAATGACGTCCACATTGGTGGTTGTGATGATATTCACGCCCTAGACCGTAGAGGGGGTCTGGATCCACTACTGCAAAATTCTGAGGACTAGCAGTGAAATTAGCTTTTATTATTGATCCTATCCATCAGCTAGACCCCTGTCATGATACCAGTGTGGCCTTGATGGAAGCAGCACAAATCCTAGGACATGAGGTCTGGATAACTCAGGTTAACCTACTGAATGTTATCCACGGTCAAGCCTGGGCCCTACTTCAACCTATAGAAATAACTCCAGTCGAATTGGTGCAGGGACGTTGGGTAGCAGCAAATCCTTGGTATAATTTGGGTCAGGCTGTTTTTGCTCCCTTGGAATCTATGCACGCTGTATTTATGAGGACAGATCCCCCAGTTAATGATTCCTACCTCTATGCTACTTATATTTTAGACTACATTGATCCTGGCAAAACTCTGGTGGTTAACTCTCCTAGTGGTATCAGATCTGCTAATGAAAAAATGTATGCACTACAATTCAAAGAAGCAATTCCTGAAACTATTGTTAGTGCAGATAAAGATGTAATTCGGGACTTTGTGGAAAAAAAAGGCACAACAGTTATTAAGCCCTTAGGTAATAAGGCCGGGGAAGGAATACTAATTGTACAGGCAGGCGATCGCAATTTTAATTCCATAGTTGAGATTAGCACCATGCGGGGGCGATTACCAGTCATGGTGCAAACCTATTTGCCAGAGGCGAAAAATGGGGACAAGCGAATCATTTTAATTAATGGTCAACCTATGGGGGCGCTCAATCGTCTAGCTAGTGGCAATGATTTTCGCAATAACATGGCTGCGGGTGGCACAGTAGCAAAAACAGAAATCACCACCAGAGAGGAAGAAATTTGTCAACTATTAGCCCATAAACTGCGTCAGCATGGGTTAATTTTTGTTGGCATTGACATCATTGGTGGCTATTTGACGGAAGTCAATGTTACCAGTCCCACAGGAATCAGGGAAATAGACCGTCTCAATGGCACCCATGTATCTAGGGAAGTGTTGTCACTCATTATTGCGGGGATTAGGACGTCTCCTTTGTAAAAAGTCGGGTATGTCGGGAAGCTTGTTGGAGGGCGGGGGAGTTAGGTTAGTTGGTTGTGGTGGTTGATTAACCGGAGGTTGAGGTGCTGGTTTTTTAGCTGGTGTACCAGACCCTCTAGAACTAATAGTAGTCTGGGGGGTGGGCACGGGAGCTTCCCCGGTAAAGCCAGTGGCAATCACAGTAATTCTTACCTCTCCTTGTAGTCTATCATCAATTACCGCCCCAAAAATAATATTAGCATTGGGATCAACTACTTCATAAATAGTTTCCGCAGCTGCATTCACCTCATGAAGTGTGAGATCGCTGCCACCGGTAATATTAAACACTACCCCCCTCGCACCCTCAATGGAGGATTCTAGCAAAGGTGATGAAATAGCTGCAATTGCTGCTTCCCGGGCCCTGGATTTTCCAGAACTCACACCAATTCCCATCAAAGCAGATCCAGCATCAGCCATAACTGCCCGCACATCAGCGAAATCAACATTGACTAAACCTGGGATTGTGATAATATCAGAAATACCCTGCACCCCCTGACGCAATACATCATCAGCGTAGCGGAACGCCTCCTGTACGGGAGTTTGTTCAGGTATTACCTCCAAAAGTTTATTATTGGGGATAATAATTAAAGTATCTACTCGACTTTTCAATCCTTCAATACCCTGTTCTGCTTGACTAGTCCGTCGTCGTCCCTCAAAGACGAATGGTCTGGTAACCACCCCCACTGTCAGGGCACCCATTTCCTTAGCTACTTCCGCCACTATGGGAGCAGCACCCGTACCTGTACCACCCCCCATACCAGCAGTAATAAATACCAAATCTGCCCCCTCCAAAGCGGTAGCAATTTCATCACGGGACTCCTCCGCTGCTTTTTGACCAATGGAGGGATTACCCCCAGCACCTAGACCCCTAGTTAATTTTTGCCCGATTTGCAGACGACTTGATGCATTAGCCCAGGTTAGAGCCTGAGCATCAGTATTAATGGACCAAAACTCCACCCCGGTCACATCAGACTCAATCATCCGGTTCACTGCATTACCTCCGCCACCACCAACACCAATTACCTTAATATTGGCGACCCTTCCAGGAACAATTTCCCCAATCCGTTTAGCTTCCAACATCTTTGTATTATCGCTACCCTGTCCTAAGTTTAGCCCAGAACCGCCAAAAGGATTACTAGAATTAACTGATAAGGATAACCCCGGTTGTCCAAAAGATTGGGAGTTTTTATAAGTAAGCTCTTGGTTATTATCAAGTGTCATAGTTTACAAAATTACATGGACGATTTTTTATGCTGTTCTTAATCCGAAAATCAAACATAGAGTTAACTATAGTCTGTGAAAACTATTATCATCTATGGACACAAATTATTCCACAAACAGTCTAATACCGAATGTGCAACCCTGAGAAAAATTAGTGGTTATTGATGCAATTGTACTAATGGGTAATCAGGACTTTGGAGATCAATATACACTATTTCCCCGGATTTAAATTTTGCTTTTAAATTACCCATTTCCCTGAGCCTCTGTATTTTCTGATCTAATTGCACCACAGGAATCCCCAAATGTACAGTACCTAATTCCGTTTTGAAAATTACATTTGTCGGATCTCGAAAATCAATTTCCATTACGTTTAAAGAATTGTCTTGGATGGCTTGATACACCGGAACCCAGTAAGGGCGATATTGTTCTGGTGAACCTAATACTTTCAAAGCAGGTAATTTACCCTGGGGATTGAAGGCGGTATATTTTTCCCAGGGGATCAAGTTTCCACTGGCATCTATTAAATTTATATCATCACCTTTGGGACTTTGGGAACACGGAATTGCGGGTGAGGTGACTTTTTTTGAAGAGACCTGAGAATTGGAGACACAATTTGTTGCATTAGCTTTTAACGAAAGTTGAATCATTGCTACCGGTAGTCTTTCTTGAATCTCAATATTTAACCCAGGTGGAAACAAACGACGGTTAACTATTGCCTGGGCAATAATTGGTTGTCTTTCCAGGGATTGGGCAATTGCAGCAGGTTTAATTCGCCATAGGGACTGGGGATAAGAAAATTGCAGCAGTCTTTGGACTGTTTTCTGGGGTAGTAGTTGATTCCCCGACCTCATCAAAATTTGTCCGGGAGTTGTGATCACCCAAACAGGTCCCAATATTATCCAAAACATTCCCCCTGCAATGCTACTAGTGGCTAGAATTCGCCAAACACCTGTGAGAATTTTCATCTGTCTATGGCGACGCAATTTTTGTCTCCGTTTGAGCAAATCCCGACGAGAAACCGATAACATGTCTGTCATTACAACCCCTTTCTAGTTTTTGCAATTCTTGGTATCAGACACAACCATGATTGGCTTACTATTCTATATTGCTTTGAGTATCATCAGTACGAGGTTGAGGATGGGAAATTTCTATTTCCGCATCACAGCCATTTGTTTTAGTAGCTAAGTTTACTAAAAACCATTGCAATCGCATACGCTCAATATAGGGCCATCCACCAGTAGATTCAATATCTTTCAGAAGGCTATATAGTTCTTGACGATTTTCCGGTAGACTATCCTGAAAAACTCCATCACGAATTTCTTTATGTAAATACTCTAATTCTCTTAATAAATTTAGTAAGTTTTTTGTCTCACCTTGACAAGCTGTAACTGCTTCCCTAACTGCATTATTAATTGCTTGTAAACTGCTGGATGAATCTTCCAACGGCAGATTTTGGTCTTTCTTCATCGGAAATTACGGGTTTTAGACCCCGTCCTTGTGGACGGCTTGACATTTGAGGCACTTTTTGCTATGCTCGCTCCTCGAAAATTTGCAGGAGCTGGAATAACAGAACCTTACTCCAGGATAACATCACCATACAAACTGCCTATTTAAAACGCCGATAAACCGCTTTTAGCCCAGAGATTGGGCTAACACTCCCGGTTTAACCTTACTTGATTAATTATCATCGTTAATTGGTCAATTGATTGATGCTCCCCTCAATGGTAGTTTGAATGTAGAGCAGTTTTACAACTTAGATATTAACGACATTGAGGTTGACCATGAGATATCGTGCTTTAATAATTGCCTTCTTAGCTTTATGCTTGGGTCTGATCACCGCTTGCAGTGATGCTCCCTCATCCAGCAGCAAGGATCTACTAACTTATGAAGAAATTAGAGGAACTGGTTTAGCTAACAAGTGTCCTCAGTTATCAGAGGTTAGTCGTGGCTCTATTAATTTAGAAAGTAACCAGTCTTATACCATTAGTGAGCTTTGCTTAGAACCTACTAGTTACTTTGTCAAAGAAGAACCAGCTAATAAACGACAAGAAGCGGAATTTGTACCTGGTAGATTGTTGACTAGATACACATCCACCATTGACCAAGTGCAAGGGGACCTAAAAATAAATCCAGATAATAGTTTGACTTTTGTGGAAAAAGATGGTTTTGACTTCCAAGCTATTACCGTGAAACTACCTGGTGGCGAACTAGTACCTTTCCTATTTACTATTAAAGATTTAGTTGCACAAACACAACCTGACTCGACTAACATCAATACTTCCACTGACTTTGAAGGTAAGTTTAAGGTTCCTTCCTATCGTGGAGCTGCTTTCCTTGATCCTAAAGGTCGTGGGGTGGTAAGTGGCTATGACAATGCTGTGGCTTTACCAGCTCAATCCGATGCTGATGATTTAACTCGTACTAATGTGAAGCGCACAGAAATTCTCCAAGGCAAGATTTCTTTACAAGTATCTAGAGTGGACAATTCTACTGGTGAAATAGCTGGCACTTTCGAGAGTGAGCAACCCTCTGATACGGATTTGGGTGCTGGTGAGCCCAAGGAAGTGAAGATTCGCGGTTTATTCTATGGTCGCGTATCAACAAACAGTTAAGACTTGACCAAAAAAGCAGATCCAAGCCCTGGATTTAGAAGTTCTAAACCGGGGCTTGTCCCTTACCCAACTAATTACAACCTTATCAAACCTCAATGAGCGCGAAAATTATAGCCTTAGCTATTTCAACTTTGGCTATGAGCGGGTGCGGTTTAGGAAACAATTCCCGAGGAGAAGGCCAAAAACCCCCCGCCATTGTCCAGTTTACCGATCCTGTCGTTCCTGCTAAAATTAAGGTTAGTCCGGTAAAAAATCAGGGGATTCCATCAACCACCCAAAACAGGTCTGTCCCATCCTTGGTAAAAACTAGACGTGACCCTTTTGCCCAAATTATCCAGGTTCCGCAGCCAATCCCTAAAAAAGTCTCCCCATTACCCTCTGTGGTAAAGAGCAACAATACTAACAATACTAGTAGTTCTAAAAAACCACTGGTAATTCCCCAAGCTGACCTAGAAATTAGGGATAAAAAGCCTATAAAACCTTCACTACCAAAACCACCAGATACTAAACTGGCCCATTCCATTTTAGTAAGTGGTGTAATTCTAGTGAATCAACAAGCCCAGGCAATTATTAAACTACCAGATGATTCAAACAGTCGTTACGTGCAAGCTGGGGAAAGATTAGCTAATGGTGTTTTAGTTAAGCGGATAGAAGTTAATCTGTGCAACAACCCAGTAGTCGTTTTAGAACGGTTTGGGGTAGAAGTCAGGAAAGTTATCAGTGCACAAGATAATGGGAGTGAACTTTGTTAAGCTTCTAACTCCGTTTATAACGTATATATATCAAAAAATATGGAAACAATGCTGACTATAACACAAACCGAAACCAAAATTGAAATTGAATTCCCCTGTTTACCCTTGGCTGTATATAAAGAAATAGCTGCCCATTTATGCCAGGTAAAGGGTGTCCACGTGGAGTTAGTCACTCAAACATCCCCAGAATTTGATTATCACCAAAGTCAAATCAAGTCTCTGTGTATTTCCTGGCAAGCTGATAGTGATTCTCAACGAATTCAGCAGATCCTAGGATACTACCAAAAGCGTTGTCACAACCCTTGAATTTTCCAGCCAGGGTATCACTAAATGCGTTAGGGCAGGTATAGAAATAAAAACATGTAAAGGTGTTATATTTCACTCATACCTGCTTGCTATAGATGACAATTTTCACAGAGGGAACTGTGGATTTCGCATTTAGTGTTGATGGCGCTTTTAACTAACTCTGTTAATTGATTCTGCTGGTAAGCAAATCAAATTATCACCCTGGGTAAGAATTAGTCCACGTTGACGTAACTTACCCATCAAGCGGGTGACAGTGACCCGGGTAGAACCGATCGCACTACCAATTTGGGCATGGGTAAGGGGGAAAGGTAAACAATAGCCACGAATGACATCAGGATCAGTCTCACTCATTGCTGGTTCTCCGTATTCCTCAATCAACAGGGTAAGAAATCCGAGGAGTCGATCGATGGTGCGGCGTTGACCTAAAGCACTTAACCATAACAACTTGCGTTGATGTTGGTATCTAAAAGCATCCATAACTTCACGGCGGAAGTGAGGCCAGTTATCTAAATCATGCCAGTACATCCACAGAACCGCAGTTTGGTCAACGTGGGCATAAGCTTGGAGTGTAAATGGGGACTGGGCAACTATTTCAAATGGTTGTCCTGCTCCTACAAAACCCAAAAATGCTTCCTCAGGAGTTCTGTTGATACGTCTGGATGTTAGTTGACTAGCAGTAGCACTTACTTGTGCTGTTCCCACCATGCGGATGGCGCCTCTTTGAACTAAATATAGCAAACCAGGTCTAGCGGGAATGCGTTCGTCTTTACTGAAGGTGCGACAGCGGTAGTGTTCTTGTGCCCAGTCAAGAATTCGTTGCCAGGTTAAAAATGGGCGTGATGCTTCGGAAAAAGATGATTGAGATTGCATAGGTCACAAATAGCGTTCAACTCAAGACAAAGATTAAATTAAAAGGCGCAAGGAGTGTCTTGGTGTTAACAGGGTGGGCCTAACACCCTGTGGTGTCAGCCATCCAAAATGTAGACAGCGGGTATATGTTGCTATCTACTATTTTGTTATACTTCTTAGCCATGAGAGTAGTGAAGTTTACCGATTATTCATGGATTACTCATGAAATTTTATCCTACCCTCATTTTCCTCCACTTAGAGTAAATTTCTATCTTAAGACAGATGGAACAGGATAAAATTGGGATAACCCTAAGAGTTTTCTGTTTGACTACGTGCAACACTCGCTACTATTTCAGAAGTATACCTCAGTTAAACATTTAGTATATATCCATTTGGTGAATTTTCTAAGTGTTTATACTAAGAATGAGAAAATTCTATGGATGGAACGAGGAAAATTACCTCTATACCAAGATACAAATGGTAAAAAAATATTATATATTGCTGATGTAGCTTTGCAGGTCTTCCCTGGGACTAATTTTTTAGCACCTGGTAAACTAACTGATCATAAGCTTGATCTGGTTAATTTGATTGCAAGCCATTTTTCCGCCAGCAACACCGATATTTTTGACGTTCAGGTCCCCACAACTGGTTCCATTCATATACAACCAACTGACTTGACTATAGCATCTTGGCTACATAGACTCACAATTAAAGATCATAATTGGCAACCTATTCTAGACTGGGGGGTGAATTCCCAAATTCAAAGCCATGCTTGTTCTGTCTATAATTCGTTGAGTATTTTTGCTGTTCAACATGCTTACGCCAGATGTGTTTCGCTCATTAATTTAGCAAAACGTGAAGGCTGGATAAAAATTGTCGAAAATGACACTGAGGGTCAACCGTTATTATCAGTCAGTTTCATACCTTGGTTAGACCACTGCCAAAAACTCCGTTTTTATCAACCAGATGAAATTCATCTCATTCACCTGTTGGTGAGAACTGTGGATGATTTGGCATTCCCCCATATTCAGCGTTCTATTAATTGGTTAGCAGTCGCTGAAAAATTAAGTTCCGCGTTTGAGAAATTTTGGTCTAACTGTCCTATTTGGGGATATGTAAAAATTCATGATCTGGAACTAGCTAAAGCGAGAATAGGAATGCTGATTTTGACTCAGGTAGTTATAAAGTATATTTTGGAGGTTAAGTTGAATGTCACTGCTATTTCTCAGCTGTAGTAACTATTTGAGCAAAAACTTTTCTATGGCAATTGCTACCCCATCCTCTTCCACACTAGAAGTAACCCAATTGGCGATCGCCTGTACTGGTTGAGGTGCATCACCCATGGCCACACCAATGCCAGCATATTCCAGCATTTCCAGGTCATTGAAATTATCACCAATAGTCATCACATTATCACTGGTTAATCCAAGTAGTTCCTCCGCCAAATATCTCACAGCAGTACCTTTATTAACAAAAGGGTTAGTTACCTCCAAAAAAGTGGAAACAGAAGTTGTCATATAAAGTTCTGCGGGAGTATATTGGAGACGTAACTTACCCAAAAGTTCCTGAATCAAATCCACATCATGGGATAAAGCCAAAACCTTAGTGGGTCCTGAACCCCCATCAGTTAACAATTGACGTAAATCGCCAATAGCTAAAGGAGTAACTCCAGAACGCTCCACATACATTGTGGTTTCGGTTGTCATCTCCCGCACGTAAAGTTGATCACCAACGTAAAAATGAACAGAAAGCAAAGGGCGTAAATCTGGCCGTTCAAAGTAATCTAACAACTGATCAGCAATGCTCTTAGAAACAGCTAGGTGACGATGTAACTCACCCGTGTGAGGATTTTGAATCCAAGCTCCTTGATAAGCCATTAGTGGTAAGCTAGACCCAATATCCTGATGAAATCGCAAAGCCGAGCAATACATCCTTCCAGTAGCTATAGCTACCTGAATTCCCTGACTTTGAACTTTGGCAATAGCCATTTTAACAGTTTCACTAATTTGATTGTCATGTCCAGCAATTGTACCGTCTATGTCCAATACCAGGAGCTTAATCGCCCCACTAATTACCGGTTGATTGTTGATAGATACCATAATAAAACATACTTCCATTATTGATTGTTCTCAATCTCAACACCAAATTATCAACCATAGGCCAACTCAGTGATTTTAGATTCTGTAGACCAAAGTTATCCTACCATCATTCTGGTAGATGGACACTCCCTCGCTTTCCGCTCCTATTTTGCCTTTGCCAAAAGTAGAGCAGGTGGATTACGCACAAAATCAGGTATTCCTACCAATGTTTGCTTTGGCTTCATTCAATGCTTATTAGATGTAATAGCAAAGGAACAGCCACAAGCCATAGCAATAGCATTTGATTTAGCTGCGCCCACCTTTCGCCATGAAGCAGATAGTAACTACAAAGCAAATAGGGCAGATACACCGGAAGATTTCATTCCCGACTTATTCAACTTATATGATTTATTAAAAGCATTAAATATACAAATTATCACACAGCCAGGTTACGAAGCAGATGATATATTAGGTACCTTAGCCGAAACAGCAGTCTGTAGTGGCTATCGAGTGAAAATCCTATCAGGAGACAGGGATTTATTTCAGCTGATTGATGAAAATAAAGGGATTACAGTTTTAAACTTTACCCCGGAAGCATTAAAAAGTTCTGCCAACGGAATCAAAGAATTTCACACCCTAGACGTTAAGGAAAAATTAGGGGTTTTACCTACTCAAGTTGTAGATTTCAAAGCTCTTTGTGGTGATACATCTGATAACATTCCTGGAGTTAAGGGAATTGGAGAAAAAACGGCGGTTAAATTATTAAATACCTATAAATCCCTGACGGAAATTTATGCCAATATCAATAAAATCACCGGTACAAATCAGCAAAAACTAATTGCAGGTCAAGAAAATGCCCTCCATTCCCAATATTTAGCCAAGATAGTTACCGACGTACCTATAACAATCAAAATACAAGACTGTGATTTAAAAGGTTTTGATACTGCTAAGATAATTCCCATTCTGGAGAAGCTAGAATTCAAGAAATTTCTAGACAGGATTCAAGAAATAGAGAAAAAATTTAGCCACTCCCAGTCAGCTTCCTTGACCGGGGAGACTAATAAATCTAACACTGATAACTTAGCACCAGATGATGATTTATGGTTTTTCAGTGCAGCAGATACGGTAAATGCACAAAAATCACAAACATTAAAACAAGGTAGTTCGGAGATTAAAGTCCGTATTATAGATACAGAAGAAAAATTGGGAGAATTAGTTAATATACTAGAACAGCATAAAGATCCACAAAATCCCGTCGCCTGGGACACAGAAACCACAGATTTAGATCCAAGAAATGCAAATTTAGTGGGAATAGGTTGTTGTTGGGGGATGGGAGAAAATGATGTGGCCTATATCCCCTTGGGACATAACATAACAACTAACCTAGAGAAGAATCTTCAACTAAATACGGTATTATCAACCCTGGATAAAATTTTAGCCAGTAGGGACTATCCTAAAACATTTCAAAATGCTAAATTTGATAGATTAATTTTTAAATACCAAGGAGTTACCTTGGATGGTGTGATATTTGATCCCATGTTGGCTAGTTACTTACTAAATCCCGATCACACACACAACTTAACTGACCTAGCATTAAGATATTTAGGATTGCAGTTGACAGAATATGATCATATTGTGCAAAAGTCAGGTAAAAAAGAACCACAAAAAACTATTGCTGATATTAGTATCCATACAGTTGCCAATTATTGTGGCAAACAGGTTTATGCAACCTGGCAACTGGTAGGTAAATTAAGAGAGGAATTAAATAAAATTCCTGCCTTATTTAAGTTGTTGGTAGATGTGGAGCAACCACTAGAAGTAGTCTTAGCGGAAATGGAACATAGGGGAGTAATAATAAATTCTGCTTATCTACAACAATTGTCCCAATATATAGAATCAGATTTAGCTACCTTAGAAATTAAAGCAACAAAAATTGCCGGAGAAAAATTTAACCTAGGATCTCCAAAACAACTTAGCTATATTCTATTTGAAAAGCTCGGTTTAAGTACCAAATACTCTCGCAAAATCTCCACAGGTTATTCTACAGATGCAGCAACTCTAGAAAAACTACAAGAGGTTGATGAAACTGGTTTCGTAGACGCGATTATTGAATATCGAACATTGGCTAAATTAAAATCAACCTATGTGGATGCTTTACCAGAATTAGTAAATCACAAAACTCAACGAATTCACACCAGCTTTAACCAAACCGCAACTGCAACTGGTCGATTATCTTCTTCCAATCCTAATTTGCAAAATATTCCCATTCGTACGGCTTTTAGTAGACAAATTAGAAAAGCCTTTTTACCTGAATCTGGTTGGCTAATGGTTGCTGCTGATTACTCCCAAATTGAATTGAGAATATTGGCACATTTAAGTCAAGAACCAATGTTACTTCAAGCCTATAGCAACAATCAGGATATTCATACTCTCACCGCAAAACTACTTTTTGATAAAGAGGATGTCACATCAGAAGAAAGGCGCTTTGCTAAAACTATTAATTTTGGTGTGATTTATGGAATGGGTGTATTAAAATTCTCTCGCTCCACAGGTGTAGACAAGAATATAGCAAATGAATTTATTCAGAAATTTAATCAAAGGTACCCATTAGTTTTTACATACTTAGAAACCATTAAGAAACAGGCTATTTCTCAAGGTTATGTGGAAACAATTCTAGGAAGAAGACGTTATTTTGATTTCACTAATAAAACCCTACGGGAGTTCAAAGGTAAAGATTTACAAGAAATAGAACTAAACAAGTTAAAGAATTTAGGTCCCTATGATGCAGGACTATTACGCTCTGCTGCTAATGCACCAATTCAAGGTTCTAGTGCGGATATTATTAAGATTGCTATGGTCAGGTTACATCAGGTATTAAGGCCTTATCAAACAAAACTACTGTTACAGGTACACGATGAGTTAGTTTTTGAAGTTCCCCCCAGTGAGTGGGATGAGCTACAATTACAAATTAAGTCAGTTATGGAGAATGCTATGAAATTAAGCGTTCCCCTAGTAGTGGATGTACATGTGGGTGAAAACTGGATGGAAACAAAGTAAAAGTTCTCTAAGGTTTAAAAAACTCTAAAAAATTCCATGATGTATTCCACAAACATTAAGGGATTTTCTAAGTGCGTATTGTGTGCAGATCGGTTAATTATC
Source organism: Cylindrospermopsis sp. CR12 (assembly GCF_001432185.1). Classification (NCBI taxonomy): domain Bacteria; kingdom Bacillati; phylum Cyanobacteriota; class Cyanophyceae; order Nostocales; family Aphanizomenonaceae; genus Cylindrospermopsis; species Cylindrospermopsis sp. CR12. The sequence goes on from NZ_LMVE01000095.1 coordinate 82,265, forward strand.
ACCAATTTACTCCCCGGAATTAAATTGTATATAACAGTATTAATATCAATAAATTTCTGATCATATTCACCTACTAATAAAAGTAGGGGAATTTGATTATATTCTAGTTTGTGCCATAGTGAAGGTTGATATCCAGTACCCATAAATTGTAAGGATTTAGCTATTTTCAAGGGACTATTTGCTAATCTGGTTTCTATCATTTTTGGATATGCTGGATGATTTTTTATCTGACCGAAAATCGGCTGACTATACCAATTATTTAAAAAAACACCGAACTCATTTCTGGTGCTAATTCTGGTTAACTTCCGGATAATTCCAGCATCGCTTTTTATTCTCATTATTCTCTGGAAATCAGTTGATAAGCCAGGTGAGGAAGATTCTAGCACAACTTTCATAAATCTCTCCGGGAAATTTATGGTGAGATATAATGCTATTCTTCCTCCCATAGAATAACCTACTAAAAAGCATTTTTCTATCTTTAGTTCATCCAGAAGATTAATAATAGCCTGAGCGGTATTTTCCATTCCATAATAATCACTACCCCCTAACACCTCAGTCTTCCCATGTCCTGGTAAATCCACAGTTAAATAGGAAAAATTGTTATTTAGTAATTTTATGACATTGTCAAATTCGTAAATATTACCCATGAAACCATGCAAAAACATAACTACTTGCCTATCACTATTTAAATCTAAACAATAGTGCAATAAGATTCTTGAACCAAAAAAGCTATATTTTTTATTCACAAATTCCTTATAACTTCCTTATAACTTCCTGATAGGTTCATGCTACCTATAAAAAACGGTGGACTCATTGGACACAATATACGCTTATTATCTTTACTAGGTGGGAATATGCCAAAACGTGTTGTAATAGAACCTCATTTAAGTACTGGAGACTTAGAAAACCGTTATCGACAGTCACAGGATAGCATTGAACGCGGTCATTATCAAATCATCTGGTTGTTAGCACTGGGGAAAACAACTCTAGAAGTGTCCACTGTTACTGGATATGGTGTTTCCTGGATTTATGAGTTAGTTCGTAGTTATAACCGTTACGGTCCAGAGATTCTGGGAGACCTACGCAGAAACAACCGAGGGACAAAGCCATTATTGAACGATGAGCAACTTCAGTATTTACAGCAAGTTTTACAGTCTGAACCTGAAGATGGGGGTGCATGGAATGGCGCTAAAGTGTCTCAATGGATGAGTAAAATATTAAATAGAAATGTTTATCCTCAAAGAGGATGGGAATATTTAAAGAAACTTCAAAATGGATAATTCTTGGAGTTTTCCCCAGGTAAACCTAGAACGGAAAACAAAATTCCCAAAAAAATTGACATTTTGCACAGTCCACCCCAAAATAGTAAATGTTTACCTTTGCCCAAAAATAAACACTTTGGGTAAATGTGTTGAGAGTACAGACTCAGCTTATATGTGATTGTTTGAGTGGAAAACCTCTACTGGCTAGAAAAAATCAATCCAGAAGACTGTCCCTTGGTTGGAGATAAGGCGTTTTACCTGAGCAAAATTTTCCAAAAGGGCTATCCGGTTGTTCCTGGTTTCGTGCTTTCCGCAAGTCTGTGGCGCGAATTTGTGGTAAATCTCACCAGTTCTGAATCCCTAGTTGCGGATTTACCCAACTCCTCCTTACATTTGGATGTCAATAATTGGCGACAACTTCAACAAGTAGCTAGTCGTTTACGACAAGAAGTGATTGGTGCTAGTCTGCCCAGTTCTTGGATTAGCCAAATTTATCAAGCTGGTAGAGATCTAACAGATAATTGTTTAATCCTACGTCCTAGTTTGAGCATATCATCGGCTAATTATCTTGTAGGTAATATTTCTGGTTTGTTTAAACCAATATTTTGTGCCGTTAACGAACAGTCTATTGCAAATGGATTAAAGCAGACCTGGAGACAAATATTTGGGGCGCGAAGCATTCTGTATTGGCACAGTGTAGGTGTTAGTTTACAACATATTAATTTGGCAGTATTAGTACAACCGGTAGAAAATGCGATCGCATCGGGGTCAACAAAATTTCATACTTCTGGATTAGAAGTAGAAGCTACTTACGGATTAGGAATGGCTATTACCAAGGGAGAGGTTTTGCCAGACGTTTATTACATTAACCATAATACGGGTGGGATTGAAGAGAAGCATTTGGGAAATAAGGTTCTAGCATATTCTGTAGATGAATCTAAAGCAACTACCAATGACAACTGTTTATTTTCTTATACAGTAAGCCAAGAACAGCAGAAGCAGTATGCACTACCAGATGAATTTTTAGAGGAAATTATTACTTTAGGCAATCAATTAGTTAGGGAATTGGGTAGAAAATTAACTATTAAATGGACTATTACTGCCAATTCCCCAAAACTGTACATAACTCAAGTTAATGTTCCTAGATCCGTAACGCCCCATCTATTGCTTAAAGGGATTGGTGCAGCTAAAGGAAAAATAAATGCCAGTGCTTACGTAATAGGTAACATCCAGCCCAAACCTTTGCAAATTCCTAAAGATGTCATTTTAGTCGCCCCAACAATTACAACTGAATGGTTTCCTATCTTACATAATGTTATGGGTATTATTACTGAAAAAGGTGGGTTAACCAGTCATGGGGCAATTTTGTCTAGGGAATTGGGGATTCCTGCTATAGTCAACGCTAGGAATGCGACCAATATAATTCAAACTGGAGAGAGAATATTGCTGGATGGTGATCGGGGGGAGGTGTATTATAGTTCAGGTTCAGAAGATAGTTTGAGAGATGGTGAAAAAATCCCTCAGCGTGACCATGAAGATCCTGATTTTTCCCATGAGAAAAGTGATGTTCATGATGGGTTTAGTAACCATCGAATATTACCGATGATTGGCACTAAATTGCTGGTGAATCTTAGTCAGCCAAATTTGATTGAAAAAGTACGAAATTTGCCAGTGGACGGGGTGGGACTATTACGCTCTGAACTAATGTTACTAAATATTCTACATGGAGAAAATCCCTACAATTGGATTGCCAATGGTAGAGAAACAGAATTATTAGACAGGTTATCAAAGCAAATTCAGGAGTTTGTCCAAGCTTTTACACCACGACCAATTTTTTATCGTTCTTTAGATTGGTATCATCAAGATTTATCTTCCTATCATGGTAGGGAAAATCCACCTGCTTCCATTTTAGGGGAACATGGCACTGCTAGTTATTTAAAAAATCCTGGAGTCTTTGAACTAGAATTAAAAGCCCTAGCTAGGTTACAAAAAGATGGCTACAGTAATATTTATTTAATGCTTCCTTTTGTAAGAACAGTAGAGGAGTTTATATTTTGCCAGCGCAAAGTTGTAGAGTTTGGATTAACTGAAAATCCCCAGTTTCAATTGTGGATCATGGCGGAAGTTCCTAGCGTTTTATTTTTATTACCGGAATATATTAAGTCTGGTGTGCGTGGTATTTCCATTGGTACTAATGATTTAACCCAATTAATTTTAGGTGTGGACCGGGAAACAGGAGACCTATCCCCCCTACTTAATCAACGTCATCCTGCTGTTATGGGGACTATTTCTCAGTTAATTAAAATGGCTCAAGCTGGTGGTATTTCCTGTTCTATTTGTGGTCAAGCTCCCGTTTTATATCCAGAAATTATTGATCAGCTAATACAATGGGGTATAGATTCTATTTCTGTAGAACCAGAAGCAGTGGAAAGAACTTATCACACAATTGCTAGTGCTGAACAAAGACTGATTCTCGCAGCAGCTAGAAAACAATTAGAAAGTTAAATGGTTTCTAGTTACCCAATCTTAATCCTAGGGCAATTTTGCTGTGTTTTTCAATTTGTCCCATTACTTGTTTGGCCCTTTCAATCACTACTGCTGGTAAACCCGCTAGTCTCCCCGCTTCTATCCCATAAGACTTATCCGCACCACCAGGTTGCACTTGATGCAAAAAGATAATTTGGTCTGGTAATTCTTTGACGGTTACTTGATAGTTGGCTACATTAGCAAGAATACTCGCTAACTCATTTAATTCATGATAGTGGGTGGCAAAAACAGTTCTAGCTTTAATCTCTGCTGCTAAGTATTCCGCTACTGCCCATGCAATCGATAAACCGTCAAATGTTGCTGTTCCCCTACCAATTTCATCTAATAACACTAAAGAATTAGCAGTGGCATGATTTAGTATGTTAGCGGTTTCATTCATTTCTACCATGAATGTGGACTGACCCGTGGAAAGATCATCTACCGCCCCCACACGAGTAAAAATGCGATCGCAAATTCCCAACCGAGCAGATTTAGCGGGTACAAAACTACCAATCTGGGCCATTAACTGAATTAAACCTAACTGACGTAGGTAACAACTTTTGCCACTAGCATTAGGACCAGTTAAGATGACTAGGTCAGGATAGGACAGCTCTTGGGAATCCTGAGTTGTTCCACCACCTAGTCCAGTGGAGTTGGGAACGAAAAATCCTGCAGGTAAGGACTTTTCAACTACGGGATGACGACCATCAATAATTTCTAACTCCCTTCCCTGTAACATCTGGGGACGACAATAACCCTGATGTACTGCCAATTCTGCTAAACCACATAATACGTCAGCAGCAGCTACCGCACGCGAAATATCCCGAATTGTTTCTGCATGGGAACCAACCTCATCCCGTAGGTTAGCGAATACTTCATATTCTAACTGATTTAAATCATCTCTAGCTGTTAATATTCTAGCCTCCCTTTCTTTTAATTCGGGCGTAATATAACGTTCTTCATTGGTTAGTGTTTGTTTACGAATGTAATTGTCAGGAACTTGGTCAGACTTAGAACGGGAAATGCTAATATAATAACCAAAAGTCTTATTGAATCCCACCTTTAAAGTGGGAATTCCCGTTCTTGCTCTTTCATCAACTTCTAAGTTTGCTATCCAATGTTGATCTGCTTCTACCGTAGCTTTCCTCTCATCTAATATACGATCAACTCCTGAACGAATTAAACCACCCTCCTTTAACTGGGTTGGCGGTGCTTCCACCAGATAAGCATGTATCTTCTTCCCCAGCTCTTCCACTATCGGTGGAACTTTTTGTAAAACCTTGAGAAATGGCGATCGCGCATCTGCTACCAGTTGTGACAACTCGGGTAACCGAGAAAAAGAATCAGCCAATGCCAGTAAGTCTCGTGCATTAGCGGTTCCAGAACCTGCGCGGCCCGTTAATCGTTCCAAATCATAAATTTGCCGTAATAATTTCCGTAAATCTTGACGCAGGGGGGTGTTTTCCACCAACTCCTCAATAGTATCTTGTCGTGACCTAATCCCCTTAATATCAATGAGAGGTTGTAACAACCATCTTCTTAAAGCTCGTCCTCCCATAGGGGTGGTAGTATGGTTTAGGGCCCACAAGAGAGAGCCATGAAATGTTCCATCGCGTACCGTTTGGGAAATTTCCAAATTTCGGCGGGTTTGGTGGTCTAAAATTAGATAGTCATTGAGAGTATAACTACGTAATAGCTGGAGAGGTACAGAATTTTGCTTTTGGGTGTCCTCAATATATTCCAACAGTCCACCTGCAGCGCGAACTGCTAGGGGGAGATGCTCACAACCAATACCTTCTAGGGAGCGTAATTTAAATTTTTGTAATAATTTACTCCTAGCTTCCCCCTGGGAAAAGGGCAATTGAGAGCGCAAACTATAACAAAATGTTGGTGGTAAACATTGAGGAAGGGAAGGTGAAGTTTCTCCTGGTCTAAGTAGAGTTCCCAGATCTGGCGCATTGGTGGGAAAGAGCACTTCTGCAGGTTGTAATCTCATCAGCTCTTGGGTGAGATTCTCCAACTCACTGCTCTGGGTCGTCAAAAATTCTCCTGTTGAGATATCAGCGTATGCTAGACCCCAATGATTTGCAGCAATTACCACAGCTGCTAAATAGTTATTGCGACTAGCTTTAAGCATACCCTCTTCTAATACAGTTCCTGGTGTGAGTATACGGGTAACTTCCCGTTTTACCAAACCTATTGCTTGGGATGCTTCCTCCACTTGATCACATATTACTACAGCATAACCCTTTTCTACCAATTGAGTAGCATAACGCTCCCAAGCATGATGAGGCACACCTGTCATAGCTATCCGACCGACATCACCACCATGTTTACTGGTTAAAACTAGTTCTAATTCTCTGGATACGGTTATTGCGTCTTGGAAGAAAGTCTCAAAAAAGTCGCCCACACGGTACATTAGCAGCGCGTGAGGATATTTATCTTTCATTTCTACGTAGTGCTGATACATTTTACTCAGCTTACTACGGTCTCCTACCAGGTGGATATCATTAATAGGGATGGTGGGTGGTTGAATTTCTGGTGTGGTCATAGGAGATGCAGAGTTTTTTAGCACTGTTTGCCATTATAGCTTTAGGTAGGGGAATTTGATGATTATTTAATGTTTCTTATTAATGTTTTTTAACTCATAGCTTGGACCCGAAGGTTAGGGTGGGGTAGGCGTGGTGATTTTTCCCTGCATAGAATCAGTCTGTAGTTGTCCCTCTCGCCAAATATCAGCAAAATCCTTGATAAAACTGGCAATAGGAATAGCTATTAACAGTCCCAGAACTCCACCCAATTTAGCTCCAACCAATAAAGAAATTACTACCCAAACAGGATTTAAACCCGTCAAACTTCCCAATAGTCTAGGGGCAACAATATTAGAATTAATTTGGTCAATTGTTACTGCTATTAATGCCACTTCTACCGCTTGCCAAAAGTTTTCTAAAGCTATCAATAAACTTACAATCCCAATGCCAATACCTGTGCCAAATGGAAAGAGGGAGAAAAAGCCAATGGTAATTCCAAATAATAAGGCTAGGGGAATTTTCAGAGCTATAAATGTTAGAGTTACGGTCACTCCCAAAACCGCTCCCAAGGTGGCTTGTCCAATGAAGTAATTTTGAAAATCTTCTTTTAGTAAAGCTCTGGCTTTCACCCCTAAATAGGTGGGTAACCATCCATATAGACCATCCCACAATTTCTCCCCGTTTAATACGAGGTAAATGGTTAAAACAATAGTCAGGATTAAGTTTAACAAAAACCCAATTGTATCAAATGCAAAAGTTAGGATTTTACCGGTAAAAGATTGGATTTGATTAGAAATTTTCTCCAACAATTGTGTGGCTATACCAATAATATTAACAGGTAAGTCCTGTTGGGTAGCTGCCCAATCCAAAAATGCTTGTAATTGTTGAGTTCCAGAACTTATCCAAGCGGGAAGAATATTGATTAACTCATTCAGTTGCTGAAAAATCAAAGGTAGTAAAATCACGCCTATGGCTCCCAACATCACTACTGTAAGAAGTAAAACACCCACAATAGCTAATATTCTGGGAATCCCCAGGTTATGAAAAAATTTGATTGGATAATTTAAGACAAAAGATAGTAGAATAGCTAGAACAACAACACTAACTAACGGTTGAAAATATTTTATGACCTGAATGAGCAACCATCCATTCAGAATAATTATGGGGAAAGCCAAGGCAAAGGTTAACCAACGAGGTAATTTATTTGTCATTTCCATAAAAGTACATACCAATCCCCAATTAGCTATAAATGAAATCCAGCATGATTTTCTGGTGAATGTGTGCTAAGTATCTTATCTGACCAGCTTTGTGAGAATAGCAACTACCCGCCATAATATCTTGATCTGTTAATAAGCCCATGTCCCAACCTTCATACAAGGTGAGTTGTGATAACTCTGTTAGTAATGGTGCATGAAAAACATGACGAGTCACGTTGTCATCAGGATAAATGCCGAATTTTGCAAAGGTTGCTAATTGATAATCTATTTCCTCCTTGATTTCCCGCACTAGTGCTACTTCTGGGGTTTCACCCAGTTCTAAATGCCCACCAAATAATCCCCAACAACCGGGGGCGGCAATATGGGGAATATTATCTCTTAATTGCATGAGGTACTGGTCATTTTGGTAGAGAATAACTATAGAAACCTCTGGTATTTGATGATTAATCATAATGACCTTATTCCTCTTCTAAATATACTTCTCCGTACTCTTGCTCATTCAACTTAATACTTTTGTGCTTTATTTTACCTCCTATTACCACCTCCTGCTCCAATTGTAACTTATTTTGATTTATCACAACCCAGATTCTACCAGTAGAGTCAGCAATTTGATATGCGTGCTGGCCAATCAAGGGAGCATGTTTTTCAATCTTTCCTTGGATATAAACTGTAGTTTCTGGCTGACCCATAGGTTTAATCTTAGCAATAGGAGTAATATTAGTTCCCAGAGTATGGAAATTTATTAAGTTACCTCTGGCACAACTACCAATCATTAAAAGTAAAGCCCAGGTTAATACTTGGTAAATAAAACCGAGATTGCTCAAATTAGTAAGTAGTCTAGAGTTAGTCAGAGGAGAGAATTGTGGCATAAAGCTTTTTCCCATTTTGCCCATTTTGCCCATTTTGATTTATATTATCTATGTTTCGTTACTAAAAACCCAGAAGTTTTTACAAATCTAATTAGGAGATAAACGCCTATTTTCTCACTAAGATAGGGAAAAGATGAATAAAAATGGAAACAAAAACTGCAAAAATCCTTGATGGTAAGACACTAGCCGCAAAAGTTCAAAAAGAACTGGCTAAAACCATCACAGAAATACAACCTAAAATAGGCCGCCCCCCCGGTTTAGCAGTGTTGATGGTGGGAAATAACCCCGCCTCAGCCACCTATGTAGCTAACAAAGAAAAAGCCTGCCATCAGGTGGGAATTGCTACTTTCGGTAGACATTTTCCCACGGAAACTAGCCAAAATGAACTAGAACAAATCATAGAGGAACTCAATGATGATCAGCGGGTAGATGGCATTTTAATCCAGTTACCCTTACCCCAGCATTTAGACTCTATTGCTCTACTACATAGAATTCTGCCTAGCAAAGACGCTGATGGACTGCATCCAATTAATTTAGGGCATTTAGTCCGGGGAGAAATGGGAATGCGCAGTTGTACCCCTGCTGGAGTAATGAAACTGTTGGCAGAATATAAAATTCCCCTAGCAGGAAAACAAGCAGTGGTAATAGGACGTAGTATTTTAGTGGGTAAGCCCATGGCATTAATGTTATTGGAAGCTGATGCTACAGTTACTATTGCCCATTCTCGCAGCCAAAACTTAACAACTATTACCCAAAACGCTGATATTCTGGTAGCAGCAGCTGGTATTCCCGGATTAATCACAGCAGAAATGATAAAACCGGGCGCAGTTGTGATAGATGTGGGAATAAACCGCATTACTGATGGCAATGGTAAAAGTCGCCTAGTTGGTGACATTGACTTTGTCTCCACTGCTCAGGTGGCAAAATATATTACCCCTGTTCCTGGTGGTATTGGCCCCATGACAGTTGCCATGTTGCTGCAAAATACTGTTTGTAGCTATTTACAAGTAGCTAATCAGCAGTAATTAGTATTGATTATTGTTTATCACCATCAACTCAAACTTTTAGGACTCCCAGCATGGTAGCAACGGATAACATTCAAAAAACATCACAGCCAGCCCGGTTTAACCTCTATGCCTATCTTGGAGAACGACAGCAGCTTTGTGATGCAGCTCTGGATAAATCCATTCCGCTAGTGTATCCAGAAACAATCTATGAAGCCATGCGCTATTCCCTCCTAGCTGGAGGTAAGCGTGTACGTCCCATTCTGTGTCTTGCCACTTGTGAAATGATTGGTGGCACTATAGAAATGGCTATGCCAACCGCTTGTGCTATGGAAATGATTCATACCATGTCCCTAATTCATGATGATTTGCCAGCTATGGATAATGATGATTATCGACGGGGTAAGTTGACAAATCACAAGGTCTATGGGGAAGACGTAGCCATTTTAGCTGGTGATGGTCTGTTGGCTTTGTCCTTTGAACTTGTAGCCACCCAAACACCTCAAACCGTACCACCTGAGAGGACTTTACGGGTAATTGCCAGAATGGGTAGTGCTTCTGGGGCTCCTGGGTTGGTCGGTGGTCAGGTGGTAGATTTAGCATCGGAAGGTCAGTCAAATATTTCACTGGAAACCCTCAATTTTATCCATAACCACAAAACAGCAGCACTATTAGAAGCATCCGTGGTCTGTGGGGGAATTATCGCTGGTGCTGCTCCACAAGACATACAAAAATTGACACGTTACTCTCAAAATATTGGTCTGGCATTCCAAATTATAGATGATATTCTGGATATCACTGCTACCAAGGAACAACTCGGCAAAACCGCTGGTAAGGATATTGAAAGTGCAAAACTCACCTATCCTAGTTTGTGGGGAATTGAAGAGTCAAGGTTGAAGGCCCAAGAACTTGTGGAAGAAGCTTGTGCCCAATTGGATTTTTATGGGGATAAGGCAGTCCCTCTACAGGAAATAGCTCATTTTATTATTAATCGCAATCACTAGGTGGCAATTGAGATTTTGGATTTGAAATTGTCCACCTACAGTCAAGCTGCTCTTAATTCCATCACCCCACCAAAATACCATGCAGGACATCGGCGATATTTTCTACAACCGAGTGCTACTGGTCGCACTTGTGGCTTGTTTTATTTCACAAGGATTAAAACTCATTTTTGAAGTTATCAAACATCGTAAATTAGATCTCCGTGTTTTGGTTACCACTGGAGGTATGCCTAGCGCCCATTCAGCTCTAGTTACAGCTTTAGCAGCTGGTGTAGGACAAACTATAGGTTGGTCATCTCCAGATTTTGCCTTGGCTGCGGTTGTAGCTATTATTGTTATGTACGATGCTACAGGGGTTCGCCAAGCAGCAGGTAAGCAGGCCCGCATCCTCAATCAAATGGTTGATCAGCTCTTCCATGAAAAACCGGAATTCTTTCAAGACCGTCTTAAAGAACTTCTCGGACACACGCCCCTTCAAGTCGTAGCTGGCTCGATTCTAGGAGCCACTATTTCCTGCTTGGCAAGTTATTGGTTAACTAAGGCTCCTTCTTAAACCTTTGGGCCTGCAGTTATCATTTGAGCAGGCCCTCACACTCATTTTAATGTTACTACTGACCGGAGTAACATTACTTTTTTACCATCAGCTAAAATGGCAAATAGACCATTTTCATTCAGCTTTTGTAATGTTCTGTAGGCTTCTGTTTGATTAGTAGTATATACGGCCAATAAGTAGGGACGTTCTCCGTAGGAAACTAACCCCACGTTACCCCCGACTATCTTTTGTATATTGTTGGCCAATTCCGGGCGTCGGAAATAATCTACCAAGACCGCAAATCCATCTCCTAATACGGTTGGATTATAACTGTAATTGGGTTTCGGCGGTTCCGATCCCATCGGTTGGGTAACTTGGGTAATAATGGAGGCCAAACCTATAACGTTACTGACATATTTCGCCCAGCGATTAGCATCTTCAACTTTCTTAAAACCACCTACTCTTGTTACTACCTGGTCTAAGTATTTACAAGTTACAGATTTTAGTTCCGATGGCAAAACAGTACGCAACTGTTCTTGATTATTAGCTGTCGGGGTCAGAAACAGTAACAAATACTCCTCCGCATTGGGCGGTTGGCAAGCAGCAAGGGTAGGTTGAGACAGAACGTAATTAGGATAGATAACTGTCGGAACTAGAAATGCACCTAAAGAAACAAGGGCAAGTGATAAATTATTTGGTAGGTTCAGTTTTAGCTTAGTTTTGGGTAAACGTATTTGCATAGTAAAATTGCACCAAAGTAATTATTCTTAGGTTATATGTTCACCTTTTACACATTAGTCAAAGAAGCTAGGGGGTCAGTTCCCAAAGGAGTAGTAAATTCCCCCACTATAACATGTTCTAAGCGTAATTTTAACCAGGTAATAAATTGAGAATCGGTAGAAATAATAGCTACTGGTAGTTGGGGACATTTTTTCTTAATATCCGACATTTCGGGCGCTTCCAAAAAAGCAGGATTTTTTACTAGCCAGAAGTCTATTTCTTTTTCCCGCTCGTGGTAATTACGGATGCGTTCCCTTAAAACTTCTTCTAGTGGTTCCTCCTCGAGGAGAAACTTTTGACTAGCTAACACGTAATGATACTTTCCCATTTTTGCTCTGATCTGTTTATTTAGGTTTTAGGGTTGGCTACTGTTCGACAATTTCTGGACAATTATGTGTTGATCTTACCACCTGATGTGAGTTTTTGCAGGAACAGGTTGTTGTCAAAATAGTGTTCTAAGGAAATAATCTTTAAATCATCAGTTACATGAGCTATGCTGACCCCGATAATTTCCACAGTTTCCCCTGTGGGAGCAAAATCCTTATACGCACCCCGAAAATGTCCCCAGTGTCTCCACTTAAATGCCACCTTTGGTGGACCTGAGTACACTTCCAGCAGTTCCCAGGGAAAACCTTGGGGAAATGTGGTTTGAAACAATTTAGCTGAGGATTCAAAGGTTTCTTGGGAGGCTGTGTAATGTTCAGAATCACCCATAAATGTATTATAAGTTCCTTGAATAGACACATCTGCTGCTGTAAATTCTTTACCTCCATTGGTAATAACCCGAAACTTGTCCTTCACTACTGATAACCATTCTTGATGGTTGCTCTTAAAAGAAGCCTCCATCTCAAAAGTTCGCACTAGGTTCTGTACAATAGCCTCTAGGGAGCCTTCTAGGTGATTACAGACGCTTTCTTTCGCCAAATTTTCTTTTGAGCGGGTATAGTCTGGAGGTGTTTGATAGCGCCACTGTACGTTCGCACTATGTTCAATTACTGTGTCCCGTTCTTGTAACCAAAGAGGTAAGTTATTGGATACTTTGGAAGTCATAAGTTCCTTGCGCAATAAATTTGACTTTAAGCTGGATAACACAGTTAATTCCCCATGGCCTGTTTCATTTCTCGTACTGCTCTTTCCATTCCCACTAATGCAGCTCGACTAATAATAGTATGACCAATATTTAACTCCTCCATCCCTGGAAGTGCTGCTACAGGAAATACATTCCAATATGTGAGTCCATGACCAGCATTAACACGTAAACCAGCAGCAATGGCCTGCTCGCATCCCTTGGCTAACAAAGCTAGTTCTTGGTGACGAGTAGTTTCATCTTTAGCTTCGGCATATTTTCCTGTGTGTAGTTCAATAAACTTCGCCTGCACCTTGACAGTAGCCGCAATTTGTGCAGGTTCAGCATCAATAAATAAACTCACCGGAATGTTAGCACTTTGCAATTTGTCCACTATCATTCCTATTCTAGCAATCTGTCCCAGAATATCCAAGCCACCTTCCGTGGTGATTTCCTCACGTTTTTCCGGAACTAGGGTGACATAATCTGGTTTGATGTCTAAAGCTATGGCTAACATTTCATCAGTGGCGGCCATTTCTAAATTTAGGTGGGTTCTCACCGTTTCTCTTAATAACCGCACATCTCTATCTTGAATATGTCTTCTATCCTCCCTTAAATGGGCCGTAATCCCATCTGCACCCCCTAACTCCGCCAGCATCGCCGCAACTATGGGATCTGGTTCAATCGTGCGTCTGGCTTGACGAATGGTAGCTATATGATCAATATTTACACCCAGTGTAGGCACTTGTAGTCTCCCTTATTTTACGCTTAATCATCAAAATTGTTTTAAATAGCTTCTAAATAACTTAACAGATCTGCCATTTCCTGGAAACCAGGCTGAAACTTAGGCATGGGGGGCGTTTCCCCACTAATTACTTGGTGAATCAAGCCATAGGTGGACTTGCGCTTAGACACCTCTTTTAAGCTCGGACCCACCAGTCCACTTCCTTGCCAACCGTGACAACCAGCACAATTGGTTCGAAAAATGGCTTCTCCTCGTGCTGGATCTCCTACTAGAGATAGCACATTTTTTACATAAGGATCTGATATATTTACTACTATATCAACCGTAAAAATAGTTATAGGAATAACAATTATTATCACTAAAGCCAATAAGGGTATCCAGTGAACGGTAATCTCGGTTTTTGTTAGCTGCTTATCCAAAAGTTTTTCAGGTCTAGGTTTACACAAAACTGTGATCAGTGATCATTTATCGGCCCTTGGGAGCTTTATTTCACTCCCAATCCTTACCACCTAAATTATGACAAAAAACTTTCATTCATATCTGGTAATTAAAACCTATCCATAACTCCGATCACCAAGAACTGTGTTTTAACCAGTTTTTCGGTAAAATCAGAAAAGAACCTAATTTGAATATTTCTCAAGAGGAGATTTATAGTGGTTGAACCCCTACTTTCCGGAATTGTTCTGGGTTTGATTTTCGTCACCCTGAGCGGACTTTTTTATGCTGCTTACAGGCAGTACAAACGACCTAGTGGATTAGGTGGTTAATCCCTCACAACTGATGTGAGTTCCCAGTGATGGGGAGATATCATAATACACTACCCCATCACTTTTAGACTCTTCTCTACAGCTATAAAAAGTTAATGATGTGTTACCATAATTCCTCTGGCGAATAACCTGCCATATAGGTATTATTGGCACTTTAAAATCACTGCTATGTTCCACTGCTATTTCTCCATGTTTATGTAAAAGTTTAAATCCTGCGATCGCATTTAAAACTTGGTCATATAAATTACTTGCGTAGGGGGGGTCAAAGTATATCCGATCAAATGTTTGACCCGATAGTTTTTTTAACTGTTGAAGAACATCTCCTCGCAGAATATGAAATACCTGCTGTTCAGCAACCAGATGTTGCCAGTTTTCTTGAATAACTGCACAGGCGTGACTAGACTTTTCAATACCCACAACTAACTTAGCGCCTCTACATAAAGCCTCTGCACCCATAGAACCACTGCCAGCACATAGATCTAACCAGCAACACTGGTCAATCTTTCCCTGCCAAATATTAAAAACTGCTTCGCGCACTCTTCCACTAGTGGGTCTAGTGTTTTTTCCTGGCAAAGTTTTCAACAGACGATTCCCGTAAATTCTCAAGCTCATTGACAAGGCATTATTACTAATTTGGTCTTTATTGTTAATTTTTATTAAGCAGGAATTTTTTCACGAACTTGAGCGACAAAATTTGACATAACCTGCAATCCAATATTAGAGGATTTTTCCGGGTGGAATTGAACCGCCAGAAGATTTTCTCGAGCGATCGCAGCGGTGACAGTTTGACTACCGTGGGTAACCGTTGCGGACTGAACTTCTGGTTCAAGGGGATCAACATAGTAGGAGTGGACAAAATAGACCCAGGGTTGAGATGGCAAGTGTTCCCACAAAATGCTTTTAGGTTGGGTCAGTTGTAGTTGATTCCAACCCATCTGAGGGATAGCAATACCAGCTTCTGGGCGGAATCGTCGTACCTTTCCTCGAATAATTCCCAGTCCTGGTTCGTTTCCCTCTGCACTGGATTCAAATAGAATTTGCAGTCCTAAACAAATACCTAAGAAAGGTTTCCCGGAGGTGACGATATCTTTTATAGGCTGTTCTAAATTGCGGGAGCGCAAATTTTGCATAGCCGGATCAAAAGCTCCTACCCCTGGTAAAACTATAGCATCTGCTCGAGCTAATTCCTTGCCACAAGCAGTTACCCTGGCAATTGCTCCAGCTTTTTCCAAAGCTTTGCAGACCGAGTGTAAATTTCCCATATCGTAATCCACGACTGCAACGACTGGCATTTAGTGACTCCTTGTAAATTGGTTCGGGAAAACATTTATATTCTAATTCTAGATAATATTTGTTATGTGGGAAAAAATATTATTAACTTCTTTTGACAGTTGGCTAGAAAAATCCTTCTGCGCCACCAGTTCTTACTTTAACTAGCCAATATGGCTGGTTTTGCCGATAATTTCACTTTTTGGCAGCTATTACCTGTAGATATTGTTCTGGCTACTTCTGTGTATTCTCTCCAAAATCAATCAACTCAAATCAAGGGATATTATTATTTAGGATTATTTGGACCAGGTTTGTACTATTATTGTACTATTGATTTATCCAATTATTTGGGAGATAATTGTGTAGTTATTGTACTATTGCTGCTGGTTTTCTAGTTTCTTATGTTGTTAGTATTACCGGATCTGATCCTTGCCCAAGCAAATCCCATCGCATCACCAGAGGTGATACAAAATCAACAAGTGCGGTCTTTACCAGGAAGTTTAGATGACGTTCCAGTTTTTAATAGCAATAGTCCCGAACTGGTGTTAAGAGAAGGAATTTTACTTTCTACTTTTCCCCCGCAAGACAAAAAAAATCCCAAGGCCCATTTAAATTTCCCATTTCGTGGGCGATTTGATGTTTTTTCCCATCACGTGGCTAAAGCGGATCCACCAGAAAACCTACGTTCCCTGTATCACGCTATAATTTTACATAACCCTAGTCAAAAGATCGCCACTGTCAACATACTGCACGCTGCTAGTTATTTAAGTCAGCCCGATGCACCCTTCATTCCCTTAGAATCTTTACTTCCTAACTACTCTGGAATGGTTTTTGCAGGTCCTGGTAGTCGGGTAATGTCTGACATATTAAGAGGGAAACGACAAGAAAAATTCCCCCCTCAAATCATCATTCCCCCAGGGGAAAGTCGAATTTTATTAAATTTACCAATTCCCACGAGGGGACTGACACCCCCCCTCAATGGACGTTCAACTTATATGCGATTATGGAGTAATGAAACTGTTTATGCTGCCAGTTTAGCCATGTTTGCTAAATTAAATGCTGATGGTAGTGAACGGGCTCCAAACCAAGCGGAATGGGAAGATTTACTCAATAATGAGGATTTATCCACTCCTAGGGATAAAGTTCCCACCCCCATTGAGGGAACTGCTAAACCAACCATTTATGGTAGGGTTGCAGGAGTTGCTCGTGGTTCCCAATGGCGAGGATTCCTAGCAGACACTCCCCAGAGCGCATATCTAACTATTCCCGAACCAGGTCGGGCTTTTTCTTATGTTTTAAGTACCCTACATGGTGGCACATTAGGCACAGGGCAAATTCAAAGCGCACCCATGTTAGTTAGGTATGCTGACACTGCTTATTTTGCCCATGGTAACTATGGCATTCAATATAGTTTAAGACTACCTCTGTGGAATAACTCCACCACCCAACAGAATGTCACCCTAGCTTTACAAACACCGATTAAAGAAAATCAGCTCACAAATCCCGGTTTACGGTTTTTTACCACTCCCCAACGGCAAGTTTTTTTTAGGGGGACCGTGCGCATACGCTATCAAAACGAAAAGGGTCAACCTGCAACCAAATTCGTGCATTTAGTTCAAACCAGAGGTCAAGTCGGGGTTCCTCTCATATCTGTAAACATTAAACCGGGAGCTTCTTCCTTAGTGGATGTGGATTTTCTTTATCCCCCGGATGCATCTCCCCCACAGGTATTAACCTTGTCAACACAAAACTAGTAGTGTGGTTTATTTTTAGTTGCTTTTATAATTGGCAATGAGGAGCTGGAGGAAGTGGGTGGTAGGTAATATTGGAAGGTCCTTTCTTCCTCCCGAGTTGAACGCGACAATTTAGAAGCCAGTTTCAAACCCAAAGCTACTCCTGTTGTCCCTAAACCAAAAGCAAATAATGACCAACTATCATCCAGTCCACCAATAAGTGCATCCATAATACCCATGGTGATTAACACACTAATGATGGGATCTTTTCTATAGAATGACTTCAAAAATTGAGGTAATATAGCGTTCATAACAGCTTACTTTCCCGGTGTTACTCTAAATTATTAATGGACCGTCCCCATTTCCCCAGCTAGAACGGCTAACTATTTCAAGCCTAACCAAGCTAACACACCTTGATTAGTCACATACTCAATCACTACCATTAAAATAAAACCAATCATTGCTGCTCTTCCATTTAATCGTTCAGCATACTCATTGAAACCAAACTTGGGTTCTTCCAATTTAGGGGTGATGGTTGGTTGTGGTTCTGTCATAATCAAAAGCTCCTTGGTGTCAATGATGTTGTTTTATAAATTATACTCCTAAATTATATTGCCATTAGGAATAAATCAACCAAAATAGATGCGTGATGCAATTTGGGAATTTTGATTAATCCAATACGGAACTAATGGGAGGAATGCTGCAATCTATAAGTCAACCAACTATAATTAGAGGTTATAAATGCAAATCGGTGTTCCTAAAGAAACTAAAGATCAGGAATTTCGCGTAGGGTTAACCCCTGCTAGTGTACGTGTTTTAACTGAGAATAACCATAGTGTATTTGTCGAAACTATGGCTGGTTGTCATGCGGGCTTTACAGATGAAGATTACCTAGCAGCAGGGGGAAAAATAGTAGCATCTGCGGAGTCAGCATGGCATCAAGATCTAGTTGTTAAGGTCAAAGAGCCATTAAAAAGTGAGTACCAATTTTTACGAAAGGATTTACTACTGTTTACCTATTTACATTTAGCTGCTAACAGGGAACTAACAGAACACTTGATAGATTCGGGAACTTGTGCAATTGCTTACGAAACCGTGGAGCAGGTGGGTGCTAATAGACTCCCCTTACTGACACCAATGAGTATTATTGCAGGAAGATTAGCAGTACAATTTGGTGCCAGGTTTTTGGAAAGTCAACAGGGGGGGAGAGGAGTGCTTTTGGGGGGTGTTCCCGGAGTTAAACCCGGTAAAGTGGTAATTTTAGGCGGTGGTGTAGTAGGGACAGAAGCTGCTAAAATTGCTGTGGGTATGGGCGCTGGGGTACAAATTTTAGATGTAAATGTGGAGCGACTCTCCTATTTAGAAACCCTATTTGGCTCTAGAGTGGAACTGCTCTACAGCAATTCTGCTCAAGTAGAAGCAGTTGTTAGAGAAGCTGATTTGCTAATTGGTGCAGTGTTAATCCCAGGAAAAAAAGCCCCAATTTTAGTTCCTCGGAACTTGGTCAAACAAATGCGTTCTGGGTCTGTAATTGTGGATGTAGCTGTAGACCAGGGTGGATGTGTGGAAACTTTATACCCCACATCTCACAGCAACCCAGTGTATGTTGATGAAGGTGTTCTACACTATGGTGTCCCTAATATGCCAGGAGCTGTTCCTTGGACATCTACACAAGCACTAAACAACAGTACTTTGCCATACGTGTTACAACTAGCCAACTTAGGATTGGAAGCCTTGGAGGTTAACTCAGCTTTAGCCAAAGGTTTAAATATCAAAAACCATCATCTCTTACACCCTGCGGTACAGGAAGTATTCCCCGATTTATAGCTTTAGCTCCTGACACTTTGCATTAGCTGCCTCATAAGCATCTAAGTAATCTTGATCACCTAACATTAAATCACCGTAATACTGATAGGGTGCATCACTATATATTGGTAAAGGATTATCTTCTGGATAGTCCTCTTCTGATTCTTCGATAATTGCTTTTAATTTCTTCAGGGTTAAAACTTGTGCGGGGAAATACCAAATATTTTCGGCTTTTCTTTGCAAATAGGTAAAACTAGGATCAATAATGACATCTTCCAATTCTATCCAAGCATGTTCTATAGGTTGATAGGGGTGTCCGGTCAAGACTAAAAAGCCCTGAACATATTTAGCGCCATCTGTTACTAGTAATGCTTTATATGCGTTTTCAAAAGGTTTCTTAGCTTGACTTTTGATAGTTTGAGCAACCTGTAAAGACAGGGATTCGTTTAATAATTTGCTCATAATAAGTTAGTTATTTTTTCAGGAGAAGGGAGACCAGAACCATAAAACACTATAAAACTAAAAACAAGCGACCACAACCCCATAGTAACTTTACCATGATGAAATGATCGCTTTTATCCAATTAAATAATTGACACCTAGCCAAAGGAATCAATTCTTATAATAGTATATCAACGCCAGACAATGGAGGATGCAGTGTTATTCCCATAAGGGGTTTTACCCCCCATGGGATAGCGTAGGTTGTAATATTTGTTGCAAGGTTTTAGCTAAGTTAGAGAAAGGAACTTCTATTTGCTCTCCCGTACTCAAATCCTTTAAGCATGATTTGGCGTTAGCAGCTTCCTGACTACCAATGATGACACAAAATCTAATTCCCTGTTTATCTGCTAACTGAAATTGCTTACCTAATTGTTTTTTCTCAAAGTTAGTGACAACATTAATTCCCGCTCGTCTTAATTGTTGTGACACCTGTAAATAAATGGGCATTAGGTCTTCTTGGATATTTACTACCATTACTTGAGCGGGTGTGGGTGGTAATTTCTGTAGAATATCCGCTTTTAATAATCGATTAATTAGTCTAGATAGTCCTATGGAGATCCCTACTCCTGGCATTTTTTCACCCAAAAATATTCCCACTAGTTCTTCATATCTACCACCAGAACAAATACTACCGAGGGATTCATGTCCAATTAGGGTGGTTTCATAAACGGTTCCCGTGTAGTAGTTTAACCCACGCGCAATGGATAAGTCAATACAGAAACGTTGGGCGGGTACTCCTAAATTCTTCACTCCATCAATTACTGCTTCTAATTCACTTACTCCTAAGTTAAATCCTTCTGCTTGGGGTAAATTTACTGCCAGATGTTTGAGTTTGTCTAAAACATCATCCACATTGGCATCAATGTTGATAAATTCAATTATCTTTCTGCTTTGTTCTAAGGAAATACCGGATTTTTCTAGCTCCTGTTGAACTTGAGCTTCACCAATTTTTTCTAGGTTATCAATAATACCGATACAAGTTTTAATTTGCTCCTGGGCAATCCCCAGAGATTGAAAAAAGCCCGAGAGAATTTTGCGGTTATTAATACGAATGACAAAATCACCAATATTAATGGCTGCAAATATTTCTGTGATAATTGCTGGCATTTGGGCATCGTATAACAAACTTAGCTTGTCTCGACCAACTACATCAATGTCACACTGACGAAACTGTCGAAAACGCCCATCTTTTGCCCGTTCACCTCTAAATACCATATCCATTTGATACCGGGCAAAGGGGAAAGTTAATTCATTTAAATGACGAGCTATATAAGCAGCTAAAGGAACAGTTTGATCGAATTTTAAAGCCCTAGCTTCCGCACCAGTTTCCCCAGATTTATCTCTTTCTAATTGGCGGTTCGGCGGTAGAATTGGCTCAATTCCATATATGATATTATCCCCTTGATTTCCTTTGGCTTGTAGTACCTCTAGCCTTTCTACCGCTGGTGTTTCTATGGGTGTAAAACCATAACTCTCAAATACTTTACGAATGGTGTCTAGTAAGTATAATTCTAGTCGCTTTTCCCCAGGGAGAAATTCGGGAAACCCACTGGGAGTAGCAAAGTTAATTTTCTCGTTTCTTGTCATGTTTATACCTGGTTTTGTTAATCCTTTTAATTATGGTTCCTCATCCTGGGAAATTTGCAGAACTACTAGGGTCATATCATCAGTATTTTGTTTATCAGTTCCAATAAATTCCTGCACCTTATCAAATAAATAATCCGCTATTTCTTGGGGCCCATTACAATACCGACAAGCAGCACTAAATGAAGTAATGAAATTATCTTCACTAAAGCGATCGCCACTTGCAGCTGCAGCATCCGTTAAACCATCAGTATAATAAATTACAGTGTCACCTGGTTCTAAAAGAGCTTGTCCATTTTCATATTGACTGTTAGCATCGAGACCAATAAGCATACCCATTGTGTCCAGTCTAGTCACAGTTTTGGATCTGGCATGCCACCACAGAGGTGGGTTATGGGCGGCATTACTATAAGACAAAACTCGGGTTTTTGGGTCATATTCAGAATAGAACATAGTAACAAAGCGGTTCGAATTTTCTAAGTCAGCATACATAACCCGGTTTAAATTCTGCAAAATTCCTGCTGCTGAATTACCATGAAGTACCTCACCTCTGAGCATTCCTCGTAACATGGTCATAATTAAACCTGCGGGAACACCTTTACCCATCACATCCGCAATCACTAGAGCCCAACAGGTGTTTTCCTGACTCAGATGGTGGGGAGGGTAATTGGTGGTGTGATTGGTGGCAATAAAATCATAATAATCTCCTCCCACCCGATTAGCTGGTTTAAAACGTGCAGCTAGGACAGCACCAGGAATATTAGGACATAAACGGGGTAAAAGTCTCCGTTGGATCTCCGCTGCGATTTCCAGTTCTTGATCCAACAGTTCTTTTTTCCGCAGCTCTACAGACAATTCATCATTGCCAATAGCTACTCCAGTTTGATCAGCAACCAGTCTCACTAGTTTTTGCCTGGTCTCTGTCCAACTGTAATCAGGATCCCGACTTAGAACATATAGCCAACCCCTTTCTGTGTGTTTAACTATAATTGCCGTACCAAAAACCTGTACATCCGGACCCAAATACATTTGCATCTGGTCATCTAGTATGCCAGTAGTTGTGACTGGCGCTGAACTGGGGAAAAGGGTAATTTGACTACTGGCAGTTTCCAGAGCTTTACGGATGCTTTTCCTTTGCTGACTATCTTGCCAATGTAACTGTTCTAAGGTAACTTGACCATTGGGCTTATACAGAAATAGGGCACTACCATCCGCATCCGTTACCTTAGCAGCCATAAACGGAATCAGTTCCAGGAACTGATTTAAATTGTTGAAACTCCTCAAGGCAAATCCCAGAGAACCCAGCAGCTCTTGAATTTTGTTCTGTTCCCGATGTAACCTAGCCACAATCTCTTTTAGTGCCACCATTGGGGTGACATCTCTAGTGGCACTACTATTGATTTCTGTGGATTGAGAAGGAAATTGGGACACAGGCTGCTATTTTCTGTAAGTTTTAGAATAAATGAACAAGCTTTTAAGATTAGTCATTTTAGCAAGGGCATCATAACCGAATATGTAACTTTTAGGGTATTTTAGGCTAGAAATTCCAGGCGGAGATTTTGAATCGTGTGTATGTGCTCACTCTCCGATGACTAAAAAACGGTTCTAGTGTGAGATCATACCAGAAGTTGTCCAGTTTTTACCAAAAAAAGAATTATTTTTGATAATTTTTATTTCCAACCTCCCTCTATCTTGGTTTAAAAGTTTCTTTTTTAGTTTAAAAGAGCTTCCACAAACTCATAACTGGAGAAGGGACGTAAATCTTCAATTCCTTCCCCAGCACCTATAAACCTAATGGGTAAACCTAACTGTTGCACCACCGCTAAAGCCACTCCCCCTTTAGCTGTGCCATCTAACTTAGTTAAAACCACACCACTAAGTTGAGCAGCTTGAGAAAAAACTTCAGCTTGTCGCAGTCCGTTTTGTCCTAAGGTGGAATCTAAGACTAACAGCGACTCTACACGGGCATCAGCAGCTTTTTTGTCAATAATTCGACGAATCTTGCTCAGTTCATCCATCAGGTTTTTCTTGTTTTGCAGTCTCCCTGCTGTGTCTACTAACAGTAATTCCGTTTTCCGTGATTGGGCAGCTGCGATCGCATCAAATACAATAGCAGCAGGGTCAGTATTTTTACCAGGGTTAGCAATAACTTCTACACCACTTCTACTTCCCCAAACTTTGACCTGCTCCACAGCAGCAGCGCGGAAAGTATCAGCAGCAGCAATCAAACAGTTATATCCAGATTTCTGAGCTAGGTGAGCGATTTTACCAATAGTTGTGGTTTTACCAGCACCATTCACCCCTGTAATTAACCAAATAGTGAGTTTATCTTTTTCTGGAGCAAAACCCGATCTAGGTGATGATTCCAGGGGTTTCTCCAGCATATCCCTCAGGATTTGCTTGAGATAGGCAATTGCTTGTTCGGGGGCGGTAACCTCATCGCGAAGTTTTTTCTGGAGGGACTGAATAATCAGATCAGTGGCTTCAACACCTACATCAGCCTGTAGCAGTATTCCCTCAATTTCTGCTACTGCATCTTGATTTAAGGGACCTTGTCCAACAATAGCTTTTAACTGGTTTAGTATATTACGTCTAGTCTTATCCAGTCCCTGACGCAGTTTTTTCAACCAAGTAATTTCCTCTATGGAAATATCTTCTGCTCGTCTACCCTGGGCGGCTAAAACTTCTGCTGACCAAACAAAGCCATCATCAAATTCTAATTCAGGTTCTAATTCAGGAATTGCTATAATACTAACGTTGGGCATAACCGTGGTTTCTGGTTCAGGAACCTCCACAGCAGTAGCAATTAATCTCTCTTGTTTAGCCTGTCTATCTGCAGTTGCTCTCTCTAAAAAGGATAATTGCGGCTGGCCATCAACTCCCACTTCCGGTGGAGTATGATCCGTGTCTGAAATCAATTCTTCACCCACATCCGTACTGGTCACCGGAATCTCATCTTTAATAACAGAGCTGTCTTCTGATATTTCCGAAGTTTCACTAGTTGTAACTGAAGACGCTTCATCAGTTACAGTCGTACCTTCTTGATCTTGAGACTGTTGTTTTTGCTGAATATTTTTATAAGCAGCTTTGGCATAGGCTAACAGATCCGCTGGATCGATTATTGTTTCCGGAACTGATTCTGGTGACACTTCCTGATTAGACGAAGTTTCACTTTGTACTTGAGTTTCCGTACTAGCGGAAGAATCATCATGTTGACGGCGAAACCAATTAAATGACATTTTAGCTTTATTAAGTATGATTATTGTGATTTAATCCTTGGAGGATTGACAACTCAGAACCACCAAGGTATGGAATTAAGCAGGTTGTTTTTGATCTGTGACCCGACGTAAAACACCATTAATAAATCGATGTCCATCATCGCCACTATAACGTTTAGCCAGCTCTACCGCTTCATTAATGGCAATGCTGGGAGGAACTTCCATAAATTTCATTTCCGCCACAGCAATTTGAAGTATATCCCTATCTATTTGAGCTAGTCTAGTTACTTGCCAGTCTACCAGTGCCTGGGAGATAATCTGATCTAAAATAGGTCGATTCTCATCAACAGTAACCACAATTTCCTTAGCGTAATTGCGAACTTCCTTATCTTGATTAGCTAATTGAATCAACTCAGGGAAGTCAACAGCTAAACCCAATTGATTAATAGCTGTTTGCGTGCAGCCAATGGCTTCTTGAAGCATTGTTCTAGCCGTACTTAAGTCGGATGCACGGGTTTGACTAGTTAATAATCGGTCATTACTGCGCTGTAATTCAGCAGCAGCACTATTCAACGTATCCTGTACTTCTGCAGTTAAAGTGCGGACAGCACCAAGAACGAGCTTGGCCATTAGTTGGTCATCTGGTAGTTTCTGCAATTTTTTAGGATTAACTGGCAACTGACTAAGACTTAGTAGTGCTAGTTCTCTAGCTATTTGTTGGGGTTTACGAGGTTGCATAATCTTACATAATATGGTAGATATGGTACGAATAAGAAATTAACAATCATTACAGGTTAGAACCAGGATATTTTTGCAGGAAATTAATTCCCACTATCCCGGTAGTTCCTGTGTTCATAGACTCATCATCACCAAACAGGTTTTGACATGTAGCCGTAATAAATTGAGGATTCACCAGTATGTCAAAAATCAGGTTCAACACCAACCAAATGGCTTTTGCCTTCTTTGGTTAATGTTGGAGTTGTTAAGGGCAATTGGGACATAACTACACCATTACTAGGCGCGACTATACCGCCGGAGACAATGATTTTAAACGCATCCTCTATAGACATTGTCAGATTGATTGCTTCATCTTCTGGAACCACTGCATACCAACCAGTAGTGGGGTTAGGGGTAGTGGGAATAAAAATGCTCAACATAGGACGACTCAATTTTGCCTGAATGTCGCTGGCAATTGCACCGGTGACAAAGCCAATAGACCATATTCCCCTCCTAGGATATTCCAATAACACCACTCGACGGAATTTGCCATTGGAATCCTTGAGTATAGTCTCCAGTAATTGTTTGAGAGTCTTGTAGACTTGACCAGCTAAGGGAATTGCATGCAATATCCTCTCCCCAAAGTCAAGCAACCATTTGCCAAAGATATTCCGGGCCATCAGACCAATAAACAGGATGCTAATTAATGGTACTGCTAAACCAACTAAAAAGTTCAATAGGTTGACTAATATGGGGTTTAGTCCATCAAAAGGGTTAAGCTGTTTAGGGATTTGGGTGAGAAAGTTAATTACCCAGTTGGCAATCGTAATGGTTAACCAAATGGTGGTTGCTAGGGGTATTACCACCAACAACCCAGCTATCAAGTCATTTTTTAAGTCCTGTTTAAGCCGTTCCATGACCAAGCCCGGATTCTCCTTTTTTTGGCTACTAGAATGTTTGTGATTGATTTCCATACCACAAATCCTTGTTGTCAGTCCAGATAAATGAGTCCTAAGTTTAAGATTTATTACTTATTTCTCATGATCAGTTGCTTTAGGCCTGCAAATAGGCAAGTAAGAATTAAGAATATAGTGCCTGTAAATTATTGTTGCAGGTTTTCGAGGTATTATTAATCCTAGCGTTAATCGTAGCCAATGATCACCCAAGATTTTGGTTTATTAAACCCTACGTGTACCAGATGTAGTTTTTAATCCAGTCCAGCCAATGATAATATAACCAATAGATAACAACAGACTGCCAATTCCTATTCTTAGTCCAGACTTCCAAGCATTCTCTCTAGCTTGTTTTTCCGCTTCCGTTTGGCGTTGGCGAATTTGCTCGATTTTTTGTTTGGCAATTTCATTGGGATCGGTCTGCTGGGCAATAAATTTATCTATGTCTTGCGGGTTGGCCTGCAGTTTCTTGAGTAACTCTTTCTGTTCTGGGGGAAGTTGGGGGTTTTCTAGTGCTTGTTTATATTTTTGTGGATCTTTAAGTAATTCAGTAATTTGTGCCTTCGCTTGAAGTTGAGCCTGTTGTAATTGAGCGCGACCCTGGTCATTATTCAGCTGACCCTGGAATTGGGCCAACTGGGTATTGAGTTGAGACTCTGCTTGTTGAGCATCTTGGGCAATTTGATTAACCTTTTCTTTGCTAACCTGGTCAACATTTGTCAGGTGCAGGGGAAAAATCAACAAAAACATTAGACCAAAAATGCTAGAAAGTATTAGGGAAGGAAATTTAAAATCCATACCCGGATTTTTTCCCTGGTCATTGGTGTCCAACCAATGGGCAATGAGAATCATTGCTAAACCTACCATGGGGACAACACCACGATCTACTAATGCTGTGGTTAGACCAACTTGTGCTTCTTTATCTGTAAAGTTGAATCCCAGCATCAAAATCAAAAAGTCTATGAAAAAAGATAAAATACAAACTATCCCTACTACTTTGAGAGTGAGGGAAGTATTGGAGTTGGTAGGACGATTAACCATATTTTCCTAAGTCTAATGACCATCATCCATAAAATATATCATACTGATCATACTGGCCCATCACCTTGGTTATGGTTTTTAAAAACTGAAACTCGTATTACTTAATGTATTACCTAATAACAGAACGTAGGTTGGGTTGAGGAACGAAACCCAACGCCCCCACCCCATCCTATAAATAATCATGCCTCCCTACTTACCTAATAACAGTAAGCATTATTTCTGAGGACAGTATTTTCCCTAGCAGTTCTGAGGGAACCCAAAATAGTGGAGACAATAACACAGCGTTTTGCGGTTCCACCCGACTTCATAGACAGGGTAACTGTGCCCCAAGGTGGGTTTCTGAAAGTTCCTAGATCATCGAATTGAATATATTTGATACCATGAGACTCTCGTAAAGTAGTTTCCCGATCTAATTGAATAGCAGAATCTAAACTATGCCAAACCGCATTAGGAGGGTGAACTAAAATTGGGTGAACAGCCCATTTAACTATACCATTTTCTTGTTTAAAACTAGCTTGCCAAGTAGATTTTTCTTTTTTAGCCTGACTTTGGGCTTGACGCAATGCTTGATAAACTTGTTCTTGGGCCACATTGAGACGATAGTTTGTGAAAAAACTTAGCCAGGAGGGTGTTAGTATTGCTGATAGAATACCAATTATCGCTAAAACTATGAGATTTTCCCACAAAGTAAATCCTTCATTGGAGCTTTGATAATTCATAGATATTGTTCCCTTTTGGTAGAAAAAGACTTTAGCAACAACTACTAAGTAGAAAGGCACAATTATTTGTAGGATGGGTTAACCCCTGCGGGTGTTGGGTTTCATACTTCAACCCAACCTACATTAATCTTGTATTTAATTCCACCGACCCACTTATCCTATTTATCTTTACATAGTTTGGTCTTTTAACGCCAACTTACTTATTTATAGAAAAAACCCTTTCCTTGAACCTGAGTACTAACAGTGGGGAAATAGTGACTTAGTTGATTACTATTGGTATTTAAATTATTAGGAATGCGAGCTAAAGCATCTCCCCGAATAAATACTTGTGCCGTTACATTTAGTCTATCTACGCAGGCATAAAAACTAGTCATCCGACCAGTGGTAGTATGACTAAAAATTGACGAAGTAACCCTTGACCAGGTAATTTTAGGGTTAGTAGAATTCGGGGGGCAAACTGCAGGAGGTATATTATTAATTCTGCTGTCAATATAATCCACTAAAACTATGGGATCATTAGTATATTTAGCACTATGCTTTCTCCAACTATTCATGATTTGTTCCAAACTACCCGAATTATTGAGATTAAAAGCAGCAAAACCAGGTTCAGGACAAAATTCTGGGTTTTGCTCTCTTTTGTTATTGTTAGGACCCTTAATATAATCTCTTCCTGTATATCCATTACAAAGAACTATCTGATCAAAATCTCTAGTATTAGCCAGAACACCATCTCTAATTTTCCATCTAGCAATGCGAGCTGATTTTGACCACTCAGATACGGATGCAGTAGTATCTCTAATTAAATAGTAAACAACCAGAGAATAAACAAAAGCATCATCTTTAATTAAACTTCCGGGAACTGGCAAAACATTTTCTATTGTTTCCTGTCGCCAAAAAACCAGCACAGGAACCCTATCTATACCGGTAGGAGTAGAGGGTAATTGGGATCTAATAGCATTTATTCCCTGAGCATCATAAATATAAATTGCCTGTTTTAAATCATTGGCAATATAGTCCAAAGCAGTTTGAATTTCTGCTCCAGTAGTGATTTTAGCTTGTTCCTGTTGGTTTATTTCCATCACATTAATTAATAACCTCAATAAAAGAGTAATACTGATGACTCCTATGGTCAAACCAACGAGTAGTTGCATTATGGTAAATCCATAGAATGAACGATTTTTTGAGGGAGTAGGGAAGGAGATTATTGACATAGGGTAGAACTAGAATAAGTGGTGGGTGCGATCGCACCTAAACGCTGACATAGAGAGTAAAAAGAGGTTTTATTATTGGTTATTTCTGTGGTCATTTGTATTAGTGGCACTTGTTTATCGCCAAGATTATGAGTTATGGGCGATGGGGTGGATTTATTAATTGGGATTTGTTGAGTAAAATCAATATCCGCTCTAAAAACTCGTATGGACAAAAGATAACTCTCATTTTTGGAACTTGTGGCAATTGTACCAGCTTGAATATAAAACAAATTATTGGAATTATTTTGGCATTCCGTAAAACCAATTATGCCATTTTGGTTATAACAATATAAGCCATTTGCTGATGTTGGTGCTGGCATTTTCGAGCTGGTAATCAAATAATCTTGAGGACTGGTAGAAATATTTCTGGAAGCTTGTTGACTAGGAGTAATTTCAGATATTACTTGTGGTGTGACAATGGAACCAATTTTCACCCCATTAACAAATGATGTTGCTGCTTGAGCAGCCATTTCCACACGCCGTGATTGCATACGGATGGCTGTGGACATAATCCATATTGGAGTAATCACCATCAATAATAAAGATAGGGTTGAAATGGCAACTAATGATTCCAAAATAGTAAAACCATCATATTCTTCTACGGGAAAGAGTAAATATTTTTTTAGATGAT